>JAYTMI010000395.1:0-1714 GCA_043728625.1 Saprospiraceae bacterium
ATCGCTTTTCAGCCCTTTGCGACCCGTTGAGTAGATTTTAATCGCTACATACTTGCCAGAAGGTAAGCCCGGTACCAAAGTGGAACTGGCGGTGCTGTACGTCCCATTTTGCCAAGGCGCATCTGCTTCACCCTGCACTTGCCACATAACAGCCGTACTCACCGAATCGGGGTCATTGTCCCAACCGACTTTGGCGAACCCTTTGCGACCCTTGACATCTTCGGCTGTCAAACCCGTGGGCATTTCCAAAAAATCAATCGAGCGTCTGGTGGTCGAGAGGGTGTCAAAACCCGCATCTTGAGCGATTTTGAAGTCACCATTGGCTTTAGCCTCCACAGCATCCGCCACCAAATCCAACTGTGCAATGAATGCTTTGTAACAGTCATTTTTGATACCAATTTTGATGGAGTCCCCTGTCGAAGCGTCTGCTTTTGCGGCTTCATAAAGCCCTTTGGTGACCTTCAATGCATCAACAAGCGGTTGCTCGTTGGCAAATTGTGCATTGTCCTTCATGCGCTGATAGACATTGACACCTACCTCGTAGCCTTTAGCTTGAGAACCATTTTTGTAAGACCTACGAATTGTCTTTTTCATGAATTTTAATTTTTAATTTAACGCGGCATTGCGTTATCATTTCCGCAACAAATACAATGCCTAAAATTGCATTCTCAAACTAAGTATCAGCATTTTATACAAATATCATAATCATAAAGTGTATTTTACAAAATATTTTTATAATATTTGTTTTTAAACCTTATAATCTAAACAATCCCTCTCTTTTATAGCCCTTATTTTTTAAAAGAAAATCGCTGGCTTCTATTGATTTGTCGCATTCTTGTATAAGTTTTCGCAATCCTTATACAGGTTTGCCGCATTCTTGTACAAGTTTTCGCAATCCTTATACAAGTTTGCCACCATCTTATATGAGATAACCACCGTCCCCATGTCGCTTTTCTCATTCAGCAGGAATCTCTTTTTGCCTTTAACAAATGCACAAAAGAGATTCCTGGTGAATGACAAAAGCGATTAGGCAAAAGCGACAAGGCAAAAGCGATGCCCATTGACTGGCAAACCCAAGAGTTTTTATGTTCGGGGAATTTTGAAAATTCCCCGAACATAGTTGTCCGAATCCACAAAGGGGCAACCGTAAAGGTAGCCCCTACCTAAAAAACATTCCTCGTCAAATATCTTTTTTAATTATCTTTACCCATCTCAAAATAGCAAGACGATGGACAACACGAAAGGCATAGGAAAACCCCAAGGCACCCCCTCAGTAAAAAGCGGTAAAAACTACTTTCTGGGTGTGGGCATCAATGACTACTCGGCAGGGTGGACGATATTGAACAATGCGGTGCGCGATGTGGAGCGCATTGCCCAAATCCTCACGGACAAATACGATTTCCACACCATTGATATTTTGACAAACGATAAAGCCACACGTTTTGGGATATTGAAACAACTCATTAAAAAACTTGGGCACATGAGATATCTTTGTTAATATTGCACTACAGCAAAATAATACTAATGGTACAATTTTCAAATAACTGAACAGTTTAAGTTTTAAGCGGCTGCCCTTTACAAGTCCACTTAAAAGGCTTAGCCATCTTGCTCGCCATAACCTAAATTGATAGATACTAAAACCCGTTTTTGCTGCCGCAGGTTTGTTCCCAAGTCCTTCCGACATGGTTAGTATCATCGAACTCCGTTCTACTTC
>JAYTMI010000396.1:0-8020 GCA_043728625.1 Saprospiraceae bacterium
GGTGTCGCATTATCCACTTTTGTCAAGCGCAACATACCATCCCAAGCACGAATAACATAATCCGTATCTTTTTCATTATCAACCAATTGTAAGCCTTCAACGCCTTGACCCATTGCTTTTTTAACCGCATCCACACCTTCTTTATCGCTGTCTTTTGAAAAAGCCACACGTATAGGCGTGAGATTGACTTCTGTTAAAGTCGCCTTAAACTGTTGGTCTTTGGAGAGCATGTCAAGACCATTGAGTGTAGAATAATTGGACACAACTTTTGAAGTCGTCGCCACTGTTCCATTTTCCAATGTAAACGTCGCACCCGACGCAGGGATACCTTGTGCGCCGCCGACAGCCACTATCCACCCCTCAGTATTGTCGTTGTGGACTATAAAAGTACCGCCCTTCAACTGTGTTTGACCTAAAAAAGACAGCTTAACCGCTTCTGTGTCCCCATAAGAGTTCAACAAAGGCGTTTGCTCTTTCACCCGATTGCGGCATTTGAGATTGACGCGACTGATGAGTTCCGAATAGCAGATATTGCCATTCGCTTGTTGCAAGGCTTCAACGAGCGAATAGGTGAAAACACCACGCGGTTTGCTGTTAATAGGGTATTCTTTCGCCGTTTCATCGTCTTTCGCAGCAGCCAAATGTACATGTCGAGACGGTGGTGGCTGAAAATTGACATAGTCTTTAAAACCAACATATTCGTCAACGCCCCGAGGTGCAGTCGGACAGGTATCCGCCATACGTGCCTTAATTTGAAGGTCACGGGTATTTGAACCCGAATGACAACAATCTGTTACCGCAAGGAAATGAACGTTTTTGCCTTTTGTCGCTTTGTGGATCAGATAAGCAATTTCTTTATCTGCCATATCCCGTGTGCCGGGCTGTTTCGTGCGGCTGTCCCAACAGACAATCGTTTCGCTCATGCCGTCGGCTTCATCCCAAAACTCTGGCGGTGCTTTCATTTGTGAACCATGACCAGAATAGTAATAAACGCAGATGTCGTCGTCTTTGGCGGCATCAAAATGCTTAAAGCCATTCACGATTTCAAGCCGTTTTGCGGCATCGTCGTATAAGCGTTTTTCATTGAAAGTCAATTGGTTAGCACCGCAAAAGCTTTTGAGATATTCACTAAAAGCCGTCGCATCGTTGACGCAACCATTGAGTTGATGAGCAGGAATCGGGTACTTGTCGATAGCGACAATAAGGGCATAGACCGTTTTCATATTGGACTGTTTTTTTGTTTTTTTAGACGTTTTCATTAAATTATTGTTTTATAAAATGGTTTCCAAAAGTAGTAAAATTTTAACAACTCATATACCCCCCTCAGTATTTTCCATAAAAAAAAGCCCAATCGCAAGGCAATTAGGCTTTTTTATAGAAAAAAAATATCTATTTATCTGAATCATCTTTACCGCCTTCAATGACCGCCGACAATTTGCGGTCGCACAACGCATCTTTTTTAGGTCTTAAAACCGACAAAGGAGCCGTTTTTACCGTTGCTTTACCTTTAAAATGAATAATATGTGCCAACTGCTCGGCTTGGTCGGGCGGATAATTCAACACTTCCATAAAACTTTGAATAACCCAATCAAAGGAATTAATATCGTCATTATAGACAAGCAAAAAAGCGGCTTCACCAGAGCCAATGTCCGATAATTCATCTTGAAGGTCAATATCAATGTCCTCCTCAATGTCAATGTCAACGTCTGAATAAAATGGATTCATGATTTTAAGTTTTTTGTTACTCCTTATTGGTTGATTGGTTATTGGGGATTAGGGATTGGTTACTGGTTTAAGCCAATAGCCAATCCCTAATAACTAATAACCAATTAGATTGCTTCAAGAGCCTCGCGCACTGCCGCAAAATTAGGTGTATCACCTGCACTCGGCGTAACTTCAGTGTAACGAACGACCCCCTCAGTATCAATGACAAAAATAGCTCTTTTTGAGACACCACCCATGCCAAAAACAAAATTGTCCAAATAAATACCGTATTGGTCAATAACTACTTTATTAAAATCAGAAAGCAATGGGAAATCATATTCATTTGCTTCCTTGAATTTCTCCAATGTGAACGGTGAATCAACTGAAATCCCAAGCACTTGTGCATTGAGAGACTCATATTTCTTCATATTGTCGCGTGCATCACACAATTGGGCGGTACACTTGCCCGTGTAGGCAGCAGGAAAAAAGTTAATAACGATATTTTTACCGCGATAGTCACTAAGCGTTACAAGCTTTTTTTCATCCGAAAAAAGCGTAAAATCGGGAGCTGTTTGCCCTACTTCGATAGCCATAAGTTTAATGGTTGAGTTTAAATGGATAATAATTCTTGCTTTTGCAAAAACGAGTAACAAAATTACGTCGTCTTGGTTTAAAATTCGATTTTTGCGCCGTTTAAAATTAATTTTAGGTTTCAAAAGTTCAAAATTCTATTTTGACAGAACAAAAATGACTAACACACAACGGGCTTACTTAGAACTACACTTTGCCGTTTTCCTTTGGGGTTTTACGGCAATTTTAGGCGAATTGATTCAATTGTCATCGCTTTCGCTCGTCTGGTGGCGCGTTTTTTTAACCTCAATAACGATATTGTTGACAAGCAAAACGTGGTCGAATGTGCGTGCCATGCCGCGTCGTTTGGTGCTACAATATATAGGCATCGGTTTCATCGTTGTCGTGCATTGGTTGGGTTTTTATGGTGCGGTCAAGTTGGCAAATGCGTCTGTTGCCTTGATTTGCATGGCAACAACCTCGTTTTTTTCATCTATTTTAGAGCCTTTGATGCTAAAATCGAAGGTAAAATGGTATGAAGTGGCGTTGGGTTTGGTCATCGTTCCCGCAATGGCTTTTGTCGCAGACACTTTGCCGAGCGAAATGACGCTTGGGCTTTGGGTCGGTTTATCCTCCGCTTTTTTGGTAACCGTTTTTTCTATATTGAATAAAAAACTAATTGACAAAAGCGACCCTCTCAGTATCACTTTCCTTGAATTGGGTGGTGGTTGGATGTTATTGACGCTGTTAATGCCTTTGTATTTTTATTTTGATAAAACAGCGATTTTGATACCCCCCTCAGTATCGGACTGGTTTTATCTCCTCGTTTTGTCATTATTATGCACCAATTTGGCGTATTGGCTGGGCATTCGTACTTTGCGACACCTCTCGGCTTTTGCTTCAAATTTGACTGTAAATCTTGAACCTGTGTATGGCATCGTCCTCGCAGTCGTCATTTTGAAAGAAAATAAGGAGTTGTCTCCTTCATTTTATATCGGTGCGGCAGTCATTTTGGCGGCTGTATTGAGTTATCCGTTTTTGAGAAATAAATTTGAAAAATAAAGAAAAAATGTCCGAACAAACGCGTACAGAAATCGCTTCACTTGGCGAATTTGGCTTAATTGAAAAATTAACAAAAGGTAATATCATCCTCAACCCTTCGACCTATAAAAGCATTGGCGACGATGCAGCAGTCATTGACAACGGCGACAAATTGACCGTCGTTTCCACCGATTTGCTTGTCGAAGGCATACATTTCGACTTAATGTACACGCCTTTGAAGCATTTGGGCTATAAATCCATCGTCGTCAACCTCTCGGATATTTACGCTATGAATGCGCAACCGAAGCAAGTGACCGTCTCGATTGCCATATCAAATCGCTTTTCTGTTGAAGCCGTTGAGGAGATTTATGAAGGCATTTACGCTGCTTGCAAAGCCTATAATGTGGATTTAGTAGGCGGCGACACAACGTCTTCGCCACGTGGTTTGGTTATCAGCGTGACGGCAATTGGGCAAGGCGAAAAAGACACATTGGTTTATCGCAACGGCGCAAAAGTCGGCGATATTATTTGCATTTCAGGTGACTTAGGTGCAGCGTATTTAGGTCTTCAAATTCTTGAAAGAGAAAAACAATTGTATCTCGATAACCCCTCATTACAACCCGATTTGGAGCAACAAACCTACCTCGTCGGTCGGATTTTGAAGCCCGAAGCCCGCAAAGACATCATCGAATCTTTACAAGCAAATGGCATCAAACCAACGTCAATGATGGATATTTCGGACGGTTTAGCCTCCGAATTACATCATATTTGCCATCAATCGGGTGTTGGTGCATACATCGAAGAGACGGGCGTTTCGATTCATCCCGATGCGCAACTGATGGCGATTAATTTCAAACTCGACCCGATTACTTGCGCTTTGAGTGGGGGAGAGGACTACGAATTGCTCTTCACAATTGACCCTGCTGATGCGGAAAAATTGAAGTATCTGCCTGATATTTATATGGCTGGTGAAATCGTTCCAAAGGAAGATGGCATTAAGTTGCATACAAAAGGGGGGAATGTGCATCCGATTGTGGCGCAAGGTTGGCAGCATTTTTAGTTGGTTATTGGGGATTGGGGATTGGTTATTTGTTTACCAATCCCCAATCCCCAATCCCCCAATCAAAACATCCAAACCGTCTGAAAGGTCAAAAAGTAAACTTGCAAAGCATTATAACTGCTCAAAGCCACATTGTCCTTATACTTTTTAGGATTAAAAAGGAAATTAGCGGACCGTGTGTATCGCCAATTGAAACCCCAATGACGGCTGACATAGTAAGACAAACCAGCTGTGTAAGCGATGTCATTTTTCTCAAAAACATCCCAAACAGCCTTTGGATGTGTGAAATTTTCACTGATTTTATAGCTAAACAAACGTCCGTAGCTCAATCCTGCGGTGAAATAAACTTTGTAAAAATCCTGTCCACTTTTGTCGGTTACTTTCCAATCTCGGTAGTTAATCATCACAGGGACTTCGAGGTAATTGAGTGAAGCGGAACGAATGGGACCCGCGTCATTTTGAGTTGAACGTGCGCCGCGTTGACTGTATAACATATTAGTTGTCAATAGCCAATTACCTGTTTCATTGAGTTGAACAGTGGCTTGTAAACCGATATTGGCACCGACTTTTGAAAAGCCTGCTGCTTGGTCGCCGTCTATTTGTGAAGCATTGAAACCTGCAACGATACCGCCTCCAAAACGGCTTTGTGCTTGTAAGTGATTGGTAATCAATAAAATAAAAATAAGTGAAATAGTTTTTACCCAAATTTTCATGTGAAACATTTTATTGTTTTTTTAGTAAAATATTTATTCATATAAATAACGTTGTGAAATCTAAATTCATAAATTCAAAACAGTAATTTTGCCCCCTCAGTATCAGACAGCAAAAATGGTAAAAAATATTGTAATCATAGGACCTGCCCATCCTTTGCGTGGCGGTTTAGCAACTTTTGACGAAAGATTGGCACGGGCGTTTCAAGAAGAAGGGCATCAAGTGTCCATCATCACATTCAGCTTGCAATATCCTAATTTTTTATTTCCGGGTACGACACAATATACAAGTGACCCTGCACCACAAGACATTGATATTCAAGTGCTTATCAATTCAGTCAATCCTTTTAATTGGCTGTCCGTAGGTTTGAAATTAAAAAAATTAAAGCCCGATATTGTCATTTGCCGCTTTTGGCTGCCTTTTATGGGACCTAGTTTAGGAACGATTTTGAGGTTGATAAAACGCAATGGTCATTCAAAAATTATTGGACTGATTGATAATATCGTTCCGCATGAAAAACGATTTGGCGACCGTCCTTTGGCACAGTATTTTGCGTCGGCTTGCGATGCTTTTGTGGTGATGTCAAGGGCAGTTGAGGCACAAATGAAGACGTTTTCTGATAGCCCAACAGCCTATATTCCACATCCAATTTACGATAATTATGGCGAAAAAGTGAGCCGTGAAGCCGCATTGTCTTATTTGAATTTGCCTAATGACACCCGTTATATCCTCTTTTTTGGCTTTATTCGTCATTACAAAGGGCTTGATTTATTGTTAGAAGCCTTAAAAGTCATTGCGACAAAGGAAGCAACTGAGGGGGTCAAAAAGTTAAATATGAAGCTGATTGTTGCAGGAGAATTTTATGATGATGCGGATTTTTACAAAAACTTAATATCTTCGCAAGCCATTGAGGAACAAGTGATTTTGCGGACTGATTTTATTCCTTCGGAAGAGGTGCGCTATTATTTTGGGGCAGCCGATTTGGTCGTTCAGCCATATCGAACGGCAACACAAAGCGGGATTTCGCAAGTTGCCTATCATTTTGAAAAACCGATGATAGTGACCAATGTAGGCGGTTTGCCCGAAATTGTACCGCATGGCGAAGCGGGTTATGTGGTCGAACCGACCCCTCAGTATATTGCCGATGCGTTGGTTGATTTTTATGAAAATAACAGGCTTAACGATTTTACCAACAACGTCATTGAAAATAAAAAACGATTCTCATGGAAAGCCATGACCGATGGTTTTCTCAATATTTAACCAAAAATTCGATAAAAACTAATGAAATTTGACAAATCATGGACATTATTCCTTGACCGTGACGGCGTTATCAATGAACGCGAAGAGGGAGGCTACATCACGGATGTGAAAGATTTTTCTTTCGTCGTCGGCAGTATCAAAGCGATTGAAAAGCTGAGTAACATTTTCGGACGCATCGTCGTCGTCACCAATCAAGCGGGTATTGGCAAAGGTTTGATGACTGAAAAGCAGCTTCAAAAGATTCACCAACATCTGTTGAAAACCATTGATTTGCTCGATGGGCGGATTGACAAAATTTATCATTGTCCCGACAAACCCGATGCTAAATCGCTTAATCGCAAACCT
Source organism: Saprospiraceae bacterium (assembly GCA_043728625.1). Lineage (GTDB taxonomy): Bacteria > Bacteroidota > Bacteroidia > Chitinophagales > Saprospiraceae > JAAFJT01. The sequence continues at coordinate 6,692 of JAYTMI010000396.1, forward strand.
GAAACAGGTATGGCTGAGCAAGCTAAAGCAGATTTTCCAGAAATTGATTTCAGTCGTTCAGTCATCGTTGGCGATTCTATAAGCGACATGGAATTTGGCGCACGCTTGGGCATGGTCAAAGTTTTTATTGAAGGTAAAGGCGAAGACCCCTCAGTAATGAAGCCTGATTTTCAGTTTGATAGTCTGAAAGGGTTTGCAGATAGGGTGACGAAGTAAGTTAAATTAAAGCCCATAACAAGGTGTAAAAACAGGTTTCTGCTTGTTTTTACACCTTTTTTGTTGTTTTTTAACCTTATTTGGCATTATATATGCTCCTATTTCGTTGCATAGCTTTTAAACTCTTTTTAACAAAATTCTTTTCGCAAGAAAAAGGTAAATGTACGATTCAATGAAAAAACTCAAAATTCTTATCGTTCTCGGTTTCGTACTGAGGGGTATCATGCCGACCTTTGCAGGCGATAGCTTGAGCATCGAAGGTTTCCTTTATAATAAAAATATCAAGGCTGAAAAAACGCATGAAGGCGTTTTTTACTCGGTCATCACTGAGGGGGTCGGTCAGATGCCTCGGCAAGGTGATTTTGTAAAAATTCGATATACTGGTAAATTATTAAGTGGTAAGGTGTTCGACGAATCGCCTAAAGATGAGCCTTATGTTTTTCAATTAGGCAACGGACAAGTCATTGAAGGTTGGAACAAAGCGATTCAAAAGCTCAAAATGGGGACGAAAGCGACGCTTTATGTTCCTGCTTATTTGGCTTATGGTTCGGTAGGTATTGGTACGGTCATTCCTCCAAATTCGCCACTCATTTATGATATTGAGTTGATAGAGGTCTTAAATAAGAGCCAATATGAAGCACATATCCGTAAATTAGAGGACAAACAGCGCAAAATGTTTGACAATCGCTCTACCGAACAATTTGAAACGGACAAAAAACATATCAACGATTACGCCCTTTTGCACCGCCTTAAAGTGAACAGGACGGAATCGGGTTTGAGTTATATCGTGACGAAACAAGGCACAGGTAATATGCCAAAATCAGGTAATAAAGTCATGATTCACTACAATGCGATGTTGTTAAGTGACCGTGTTTTTGATGAAACCAAGGATAAATTGCCTAAAACGGTAATAATAGGTGATGAAAAACTGATACCTGGTTTGGAAGAAGGCTTAAAGTTTTTCAATACAGGTGCAGAAGGTTATATATTGATTCCTTCAAAATTAGCTTATGGCGCAACGCCTTTTGAAGATGGGAAAGTCATTGTGCCATCTCATTCTGTTTTGATTTATCATATTCAGATTGTTGAGATTCGGTGATTCGGATATTCTGG
>JAYTMI010000397.1:0-2004 GCA_043728625.1 Saprospiraceae bacterium
ATGAAAAAAATATTTTGTTCGTATATTTTATTCACTATGTGTTTTTTATCTATTCAAGGTCAAACGAATGACATTGATACCATACCTTCATTAACAATAACAACATTAGAAATAAAAATTTATAGTAAACCAATACCTACCAATTGGGGCTTTAATACACACTTTTCAAATATGTATAGAGGCGAATTATTGTATTGTTTATCAAATTTATTAGGTGTACCTATCACCAGAATTAAAAAAAGCCCTAACTATACTGAAAAATACATAAGTTATAATGTATATAGCACTTACAAAGCTAACGAATTAGCGCAAAGAGTATTAGACGATTTGATGATGCACCTTTCTTTTGAACTGAGTGATATAGTAGATACCTGTGATGTTTGGATACTAACTGTTAAAGATAGCTCTAAATTGGATAGATTTTCATGGGAAAAAGATAGCCCCGATGGGACAACAACGGCTGGTTGGAAAGGAAACCGTAGTGAATTTCATTTTTTTGGTCAAACCTTGACGATGATAGCAAGAGATTTTGAAAAAGATTCTGAAAAATACATCGTTATTTCTGACAGTGATGACTCCGGTGACGAACCGCAACGATATAAATTTACTGTTCCATATCCTTATACAAATATTGATACTCTCTCATCTTATTTAGAAAATAGATATGGCGTTGCTTTAATCAAAGATAAAAGGGCAATAAAAAAAATATATGTAAATTTTAAGAAAGAAAGATAATTAAAATAAAATTCAATGATTAAAACTTAGGATAAATGCTATTATCAAAACTCTGTCTAACCTTTTCTTTCTGTATCTTTTTTACTTACCACCCTTTTGAAGCTGACATAAAAACCGCTGTAAAATTTCTACAACAAGAAAAAACAACCATTTTACAGATAAAAAACACGTCAAATACTGAGGGGGATGAAGCTTTAGCGATAGTATTTCCCGAGCTGCTGAGATGGAATGCCTTTAGTGATTTTCTTGAAACTACGGCTTTAGAGTTAGTTTATATTCAAAATGGAAGTAATGCAGCAAATTTTTCAATTGGTCATTTTCAAATGAAACCTCGATTTATTGAACAACTTGAAAACTATATTGCCACGCATGAAGAGAACCTAAAGACCTTTGATTATGTGGTTATCAGAGTAAAAACAGATACGGAAAGCCGAAGAGAACGCGTCAGTCGGCTCAAACAATGGGCTTGGCAATTGCGATATGCTCATGTTTATTGGTTGGTTGCTCAAGATGTTTTCAAACATCGAACTTTCAAAACAAATAAAGACCGTATTCGATTTTATGCTACTGCTTATAATTATGGCTTTTTACGGTCAGAGACTGAGATAGAAGCTCGCCTCCATCGCGCTAATTTTCCCTACGGCACAGCTTATAAGGGTGAACAAATAGCTTATGGCGATTTAGCTATCGAGTTTTTTGAAAAATATGTTAAGGAATTTAAATAAAAAATAACGGCGATACTGAGGGGTATCGCCTTTTTAATATCTACCTTTACTGCGTAACAAAAAATAAAACTCATCCTCAACCCATGTTGTTCTATCTAAACAAATAATAAGCACTTGTAATTGGATAGAATGACGTAAAACAAACCTAAATCATGAAGAAAGCACTCCTTCTATTGGCATTTTTATTACCCATTTTGGCATATTCTCAAGTCAATCTGACAACAAGTAGTTCAACTTATACTCAAAATTTTGATGCCCTCATTTCTACAGGTACGGCTACTTGGGTGAATGATACGACCATTCAGAGTTGGTATGCTGCGCGCTCGGTAGCGGGTGTCGTGACTTTAAGGTCGAATAACGGCTTCAGCAACTCCGGCGGTTTGCAAAGCTTCGGCACGACTGCCGAGAGGGCTTTAGGTGGGCTTGGCTCTGCATCCAATGGTACAAATGCTTGGGGTTTGCGTTTGAAAAATACATCAGGCAATACTTTGAACGCCTTGACAGTCAGCTATACAGGCGAGCAATGGCGCAACGGCGGCAATAC
>JAYTMI010000398.1:0-5761 GCA_043728625.1 Saprospiraceae bacterium
CTCAATCACCCATTCACTCATCATATATTGAAAAAACCGCTGGAACTCAACGACGACTTCAAATTTGGTCTCGATACGCTTGAAAAAACGAAAAAAAACTTATTTATTACGGGTCGTGCTGGCACAGGCAAATCTACTTTGTTACACCTTTTCAAGAACACAACGCGGAAAAAATGCGTGGTGCTGGCTCCCACAGGCGTTGCCGCTCTCAATGTTCAAGGACAGACGATTCACTCTTTTTTTGGGTTTCCTGCCAAGTTTTTTGGAACAGATGAGATTAAAAAGCGACGTGATGTGCGGTTGTATAAAAAATTAGAGGTGTTGATTATTGATGAAATATCGATGGTTCGGGCGGAAATGATTGACCATATTGATCGTTTTTTGCGTATCAATCGAGACGATTACCGACCTTTTGGCGGTGTGCAAGTTGTGTTTTTTGGTGATTTATTTCAGTTGCCGCCCATCGTCAGTACGCCCGAAGAGCAGCATTTTTTTCAAACTTACTACGAATCGCCTTATTTTTTCTCAGCAAAAGTGTTCAAAGCGACCCCCTCAGTATTGTACGACAATTTTGAGATGGAAATGCTTGAATTGAAAAAAGTGTATCGGCAAGAGGCACGGCATTTTGTTCGGTTGCTCGATGCTGTTAGATTAGGCACTATTGACTATGACGATTTGGAGGACTTAAACGAGCGTGTTGTTCAAAATTTCAAGGAAAAAGACTATTTTATCACCCTTTCGACGCGCAATGCCACTGTTGATGAAATCAATAGCCGTGAATTGCGCAATCTGCCGATTGGTGAATATTCTTATACCGCCGAAATCAATGGCGCATTTGACCCAAAACAGTACCCTACAGAGGGGTTGCTGCGACTGAAATTGGGCGCACAAGTCATGTTTGTGAAAAATGACCCGAAGCGGGAATTTGTCAATGGAACAATTGGTAAAGTCGTCAAATTGGCTGCCGACAATATCGTTGTGCAAGTTGAAGAACGTGATGGCATTATGAAAAATATTGAAGTCGAAAAACAGACATGGGAAATCATGCGCTACACACTCGCACCTGATGGTTCAGATATTAAAACCGATGTCGTTGGCTCGTTCAAGCAATATCCTTTACGCCTCGCTTGGGCAATTACGATACACAAGGCGCAAGGCAAAACGTTTGATAAAGTCATCATTGACCTGTCGGGTGGTGCTTTTGAAGTTGGCCAAACCTATGTGGCTTTGAGCCGTTGCCGCACCTTAGAAGGCATCGTTTTGAAGTCAAAAATACAGCCACGCGATATAAAAGTAGATGAACGGATTGTGGATTTTTATGAACGGCAGTTTTGAAAAGTCTTAAAAATCAATCAAAATTTTCATTTTTCCACCAAGCCCTTGTTCAATAATACGAGTGAGTGTAGAGAGCCGAATATCACTTGCACCATTTTCAATACGACTGATATAAGATTTATTTGTACCACAACGAAGTGCCAATTCTTCCTGTGTTAGTTTTTGTTTTTCACGTTCAACCTCAATCAAAACGCCAATTTTGAAGTTTTCAAAACCTTTTTCGTAGGCATCTCTTGTTGCCGTTCCGACTTCGCCATATTGCTCGTCGAGGTGTGTTTCGAAAGATTTAGTATTTTCCATTTTTTTCATCGAAATATTCTTTTTTGATGCGTAATGCGCGTTTTATCTCGTCTTTAGGTGTTTTTTGTGTTTTCTTTTGAAATCCATTTGTCACAATAACCAAATTACCTTCGTCGAAAAAGCAGAAAACTCGATATGCATTGCCACTCGTATCTACTCTAATTTCAAAAAGCCCATCAGTACCTTCAATATGTTTGAAATACTTTTGCGGAATGTAAGACAATTGCCTAATGAGGTCAATCGTCCAATCTATTTTAGCTTTTACTTCCTTTGTTTGTTCATCGTAAAACGTTTGGAAATAGTTTTTATAAAAATAAATGTGTCTGTTCATCGTTTTCTCACAGAGATTTAGTTGTCTGATTAGGCAACAAAATTAAATGAATAGTTTTAAAAAACAAAATAAAATTAGTGAAAGTCGATTTTATAAACATATTCCCAAAGTGACCCCCTCAGTATTTCACCTAAAAAAACAAAACCGCGAGACTCGTAAGCCTCGCGGGTTTTATGCTCCATTATAAGAAAAGTCTTTGTAATTACTTAGCCACAACAAAACGACGAGACATGATACCGTCAGCCGTTAAGATTTGAGCAATGTAAGTACCTGCTACGTATCCATTAACATTAACTTGGACTTTATTTTTATGGAAACCATCATAATTTTGTTCTGATAATATTTTACCATCAGTAGAAACAATGCGTACAACCATATCTGTTGGCTTATCTAAAGCAATATCTAAGTTAATTTGTCCTTCACTTACAGGGTTTGGTGATATTTCCAAAGTATTTTTATCAGAAAGTACGTCTTTTGTATTGACTCTAAAAGGCAAAACTGTTAAACGAACAACAGGAATGTATTCTGTGCCAAATGAATCAAAATAGTAGTCATTGCCCCAAGTAGAGCGACCTCCAAAAACCGAAGCCAATCGCGGCTTACCAGCTCTACGAGTCGCTAACTTCATGGCACCGTAGTCATATAGAGTTTCAAATGTCATTGTCATATTGCCATTTGCAGCCGAAGGTGGTGCAGTAGTCAGGAATTCTAACATGGCAATATAAGCTGTATTGTCTTTTAAATAAATATTCTTATTCGTGCCTACAAAATTCTCTAATCTAAAATCAAGAAATGCAAAGTTTGCTGTTCCTGCTGGAACAACGACTTCACCCCCTGCAATAGGTGTTAAATCGGCAGCTTTTGCAAATACACTATCATTTGGAGATTGTTTCCATTCATAAAGTATGGCTTGTAAAGTTACACCTACTAAAGCTGCTGCGTTACCTACTCTTGCTGAAATTTTTGTTGCCGTTGAACTTGCCCCTTTAGGAACAAAAAAGTAATTACCTATTTTCCAACTATGAGGAGATGCTGCGCCATCCCAAAAACCATCTGCAGGTCTCGTACTCAATACACCTCCTGTTTCTTTTTGAAAAACAGAATCGGAAGTGGCAAAAACAAATCGGGTTGTATCATTACCTCTATATTGATCAACGCTGTCACTCGTAACACGATAAACCCCTGTATAAATATCATTTGCTGCTGCACTTGGTGTAAAAGAACCAGATATAAGTTCGTTTTCTGCGATACTATCTGCTTTAATTGATCCATAGTTGCGTGTTCCTGTATATGCAACTGTACCATCAGAGCGTTTTGTTATGTTTACTACAGCCTTGACATTGGGCTGTATTAAGTTACCTTGATTCGAGATATCCGTCAAAAAATACATAGGCTCAACTTGATTACGTGGTGTCACAAAGTTAGGTGCAATGGCAAACCAACCTTTATCCGCTTGCATATTGTTGTTATATTCTAATATTCTGACATCATCTAACATCCAAAAATAACCGTCACCATCGAATATAAATTTGATACGAAACTTGTTTGTACCTACACTTCCTTTTAACCGAATACTCATAAAGTCGCCAGGAATAGATTCCAAGAATGTGCCTACCGGAGCTGTCGTAGTGCCTGTCACAACCGTACCATTCAATGTCTGATTATAAAGTGAATGAGGTAGCACCTGTACCGTATCTTTCCACGTCACGCCGCCATCTTCACTCCAAGCAAGTAATATGTTTTCTACGAAAGAATAATAATATTCTGAAAACTGTACCGTCATATTTTTCGCTCCTGATGCGTCAATGATAGGTGAAATCAAGTCGCCACTATGATTACCATTAGGATAGTCCGCGGGTGCTTGCCCAGAAGATGAAAGATAATCCGAATCAAAAATGGCAGAGCCATTTGCCATTGTTGGTGAATTTATGGCACTTTTTGTCGTTGTATTCGAACCTAAACTTTTTCCCGTTCTCGACCAACGCCAAACAGCACTGTCTCTTTTTGCAGGGTCAGCAGCCGATATGCCTTTAGTCACCCAACCTTTAAAGTCTGCTGGTGGTGTTAGATTACCTGTACGTGACCAAAAAATTTGGCTTGAATCTGAAAACTGACTTGCTCTAATGGTAGCACTATCCGTAGCAATGGGCCATATTATTTTTTGAGCATTTGTAACTGTAAAAAAACCTACAAGCAATAGAGTAGCCACGAGGACTTTCGTAAAAACTTTTTTCATACTTAAATTGATTTTATGAATTTATAAAAAAAGAATAATTGAACGCAAAGCTAATAAAATTTGGTTGTTTTTCAGAAACCAGAAATTTTATTTCTAATAAAGTGAGAAAATATGAATTTATAAAAAACTGAAAATCATATTGTTAACAATCAATGATTACTTTAGTTTTTACAATACAAAATTCAAGTAGATACTGAGGGGGGCTAATTGGTAGGAACAATTTAACCTTGTCTTACATTAGACTAATAGATAAAACGTACAATAATAAACAGAAATAATCTATTTTAGTTATTTTAGACCTTGTGATTTGTCGAAAAAAAGAAAAGTAATGGTGAATGGTGAATTTGCCAGAACGTCTGAATATTCGTTATTTTGCACCATTCACCATTAAATTATTCACCATTCACCATTAATATATGAAATTCGCCGTCATTGATTTAGGTACAAATGGCTTTCGGCTTTACATCGCCGAAAGCATGCAAAAAGGTCAATTCCACATCATACATCGTCAAACATCAGAACTAAAATTGGCTTCAGCGGGTATTCATCGCATTGGTGAAGCTCCTTTTCGGCGTGGTTTAGAGGCTATGAAAACCTTTTTAAAAACTTTGCAAACCTTTGATATTCAACATGTTCGCGCATTTGGTACAGCAGCTTTGCGATTGGCAGATAATGGTCAAGACTTCATCGAAAGCGTTCAAAAAGAAACGGGTATCTTAATAGAATTGATTTCAGGCGACCGCGAAGCTGAACTGATTCACAAAGGCATGAGCCTCGGTGTACCCCTCAGTAAAACGCCCGTTTTGATGGTAGATGTTGGTGGTGGCTCTGTCGAATTTATTATTTGTAACAAAACAAAAGTCTTTTGGGCGAAAAGCTACAATGTCGGTGTGGCTATTTTGAAACAACGTTTTCATGCTGGTGACATCATTTTAAATACAGAAATCAAGGACATTGAGCAATTTTTAAACGATACTTGCATCGAATTGAAAGAAAAAGTCGCAGCGTTCAAACCTCAATACCCTGTTATTTCATGTGGTACTTTGGATTTTTTGGTAAAAATACTCAGGGGGTCATCAGAGATGCCGTTGTACTTCGATTTTTCAAAAAGGCAATTTTCAACATTTTATAAGCAACTGACTTCTCTATCTGAAAAGGAACTTTACACTATGCCTGAAGTGCCTTCTGAAAAAGTCGAAATGCTCGCCGTCAGTTTGGTATTGATGAACTGGATAATATCTCCGCTTTTGAATGCTGAAAAACTTGTTGCATCGGGGCAATCTATGAAAGCAGGTATTTTGTACGAAATGAGCTACGAATTTCACTGATTTTACGAATTAACGAATTTAAACTAACGAACAATGAAAGTTATATATCAAGACAAAAACGTGCACGTTTTTCAAAGTGCTTTGTTTCAAACCAACTCAACGGTCATTGAAACCAGTGACATGATATTAGTTGTTGACCCCAATTGGTTGCCGATTGAAATCGCCCAAATTCGATATCATGTCATTGCGATAAAGGAAGCAACCAAGGGGTTGTCAGAAGCCACGCAAAAG
>JAYTMI010000399.1:0-5616 GCA_043728625.1 Saprospiraceae bacterium
TTTTCCTTGAAACATATAGGCTTTGCCTAAAAGTGCAGCGGCTGCCCATTTTGTAGCTCTACCCGGTTGCCCTGCCCAAGTATTAGGAAGGTTGTCGTAAGCAAATTTCAAATCATCAACGATATTGGGCCAAATGTCTTTGCTATTGGGGACTTTTGTACTGTTTGGCTCACTTGGGTCGTATGTTTTTTCGTCAATATAAGGCACGTTATTCCACATTTTTTTAGCCTCAAAATGATAATGACCGCGCAAAAAACGGGCTTGAGCAATAGCTTGTGTTTTTTCAACAGCTGTCATATCCGTTGCCTTGTCTGCTGCTTGCAAAACATCGTTTGACCGCGCAACGCCGTCATACACTGCCCGCCATTTACCTCTGAAATGGATGAGCGCAGGTGTGTGCTGATAGGACTCAATCAACGAAATTTCAGGTTGGTCATTGGAGTCTGTGCCTTTGACCGCATTGTCAGCCGTGACTTCGCCATACACCCAGTTGTCACCCGAGCCTTGCCAATCGGAAAAGGCAGATCCGACGTTGGTTTGAACGCCATCTACTAAGGAATAAGCACCGACCAAAAGTAAGTTTACGCCTATTTTATTTTGTAGGCTGCTTTGGTCTAAAACCCCTAAAGGTTTTACATTGAGAAAATCATTTGAACAAGCTGTTGAAAAGAGGCTTATCAACGAGGCTGAAATGATGATTCTATTATATTTTTTCATTGTTTTTTAATTTTTAAATTATTTAAATTTTTAGAAAAAAATAAGGCTTTATACTGAGGGGGTCTTAAAACCCAACTCTTAAGCCAAACAATACTGCCTTGTATGATGGATAGGCACTTTCGTCAACACCCAACATACGGTCGCTACCGGTGGCATAGTTACGTGCATTGATATCAGGGTCAAGACCTGTATATTTCGTCAAAGTCAATAGGTTTTGCCCTTGAAGATAAACGGACAGATGGTCTAAACCTATTTTTGAACTAATTGTAGAAGGCACATTATAGGTCAATTGTATATTAGTTAAGCGGAAATAGCTGCCGTCTTCCAAATAATAAGTTGAAGGCGTAGAGCTAATGGTTTCTTTAAAACCAAAAATCGCCAATTTTGCATCTGTTCTGCCTGGCAACCAAGAATCGTTCAACGCTGTTTTGCTTCTATTGCCTGCAAATGTTGGGAAATCTGTCCAGTAACGCGTAAAATTGAATATTTTATTGCCATAAACACCTTGACCCATCACATCTAAAGAGAAGTTTTTGTAATTGACACCGAAGTTCAAACCATAAGTAAAATCAGGGTGTGGACTGCCGATGAAACCAATATCGTTGTTACTAATTTTACCATCGCCATTGGTATCTTTATATTTGAAGAACCCTGCTTTGTTATATGCGCCGCCAAATTGTGGCAAATAATCGCTGGCTTCTTTATCTGTTTGAAAAATGCCATCAATTGTCAAACCATAGAATGAAGCAATTGGGCGACCTTGTTGCGTGTAAGACACTGTACCTGTGGGTATTCGTAAGTTTGAGAAACCTGGGTACAAAGTAGCAGGATTGCCATTGGTTCTGACAACCTCGTTTTTATAGGTTGACAGAATACCATTGATGCTGAATGACAAATCTTTGTTAATCGTCGCATCATAGCCCAAACCTAATTCAACACCCGTATTGAGCATTTCACCAATATTTCGGAAAGGTGCAGAGGCAACGCCTTGTGTGAATTGAATTTCAACAGGGAACAACATATCTGATGTGCGGCGGCTGAAAACATCTATTGAAAAATTCACTCTATCCTTCAATAATTTAGCATCTAAACCGAAATTCGTAGAAGTCGTTGTTTCCCATTTAGCTTGAGAATTACCAAATTGTGTCAATTCATAACCTTGTAAAGAAGATGTTGGCGAACCATTTAAACTGTAAAAAGAGCTTTCAGGTGAAGAGCCAAAAGTAGAAAAAGAGTTGTAGTTACCAATCTCTTGATTACCCGTTTGACCCCAACCTGCACGTAATTTCAAGAAGCTAATTGGCGTGTTTTTCATAAAATCCTCTTTCGTTACAATCCATCCCGCACTGACTGAGGGGAAGTAAGCAACGCGGAAATCAGGAGCGAAACGAGAAGAACGGTCACGTCTTACGGTCGCATCAAGTAAATAACGGTCATTGAAAGCATAATTTAATTTGCCAAATTCAGATGCTAAACGCCATTCTGCGGCAGCATTTGTATTGGTCAAATCTTTTGAGCCAGCGTTCAAAAAACGGTTGGCAGGGTCATCTGAAACAAAATTTGTCCGTCCTGCTGTCAAAAATTCGTAGTAGCTTTTGATTGATTCCGTACCCGCAATGAGGTTGAAGCGGTGTTTTTCAGCAAAAGTCTTCGTATAAGTCACTGTATTGTACCAAGTCCAAGTCCATTCATAAGAATTGGTAGCGAGTAATTGATTGAAACCCACCATTTCTGCTGCTTCAGGGTTGTTAGCTCTGTAAGAACGATTGTTGTACAAATCGTAATCAAGACCAAAGCTGGAACGGAATGTCAGGTCTTTCATCAAATCCACATCAACATAGGCATTACCAAAAATACGCATATTTTTATTGTTATTGTCCTTGTTACGGTACAAATCGGCAACAGGGTTACTCGAATTACTCAAAGCAGGGTCTCCAAAAGTACCAGCAAAATTACCTTTTATGTCGCGAAGCGGAATGAATGGCTGCAAACGATGGATAAATGCAACTGCATTACCTTCATTTTGATTACCATTCAATTGACCGACGCGGTCAGCGAAAGCGACTTGCAAGTTTTCACCAATTTTAATGCGGTTTGCGACCTTAAATTCTGTATTAGCCCGAATAGAATAGCGTTTGAAATCGGTATATTTCATAATGCCTTTCTGGTCAAAATAGTTGAAACCCAAAGAATAACGCGCGTTTTCGGTCGCACCCGACACACCTATTTGATGGTTTTGAATGGGTGCTGCGCTAAATACCTCTTTAAACCAATCCGTTCCTTGTTTATCCACTGCATAAATCAAATAACGTCCTGCAAAATTGTAGAGGCTTGGGTCTGCCTTTGGGTCACCTGCCAATACACCGCCTTGTGCTGTGACAAAATCGGGATAACGAGGCGTTGCTATGGCTCCTCCAAAAAATGGTACGTTTGGATAAACAGGGTTGGCTGGCAAGTTACCATCTTTTAAAGCACTTTCATTTGCCAAAAGTGTTCTGCCACGCCAGTACAAATCAAGATATTCTTTAGAATTGAGCAAATCAAAGCCTTTTCCTGGTGATTGAGAGCCATAATACGCATCATACGTGATTTTTGACTTGCCCAATTTCCCTTTTTTTGTCGTGATTATCACGACACCATTACCTGCACGTGAGCCATAAATAGACGCTGCCGAAGCATCTTTCAGAACTTGAACCGACTCAATATCGTTGGGATTGATAGAGGTCAGACTCCCTTTTGTAGGCGTTCCATCAACGATATACAAAGGCGAATTGTCGTTAATCGTACCAAAACCACGCACACGCACCATGACACCACCGCCCGGCGAGTTATCATTGCCAACCGTCACACCGGTCACTTTGCCTTGTAGGGCTTGTCCGAGATTGGAAGCGGGAACGTTTAGGAGCTTTTTAGAATCTAAAGTAGCGACTGCACCTGTAATGTCTCGTTTGGACTGCGTACCATAACCCGTGACGACGACCTCGTCAAGCGTTTTGGTATCCGCCCTCATCTTCAAATCAATCGTTGTTTTATCACCCACTGCAATCTCTTGAGTGATGTAACCGACGGACGATATGACAAGTGTTGCACCCAAAGGAACGTCAAGGCTATAATTGCCGTCAATATCCGTCACAACGCCATTCGTTGAGCCTTTGATAGCGACCGTTGCGCCAGGCAAGCCTGTATTGTCACCCCCGTCAGTAATTGTGCCTGATATTTTCTTTTGGGCAAACGCTGTCGAGAACGTTATCAAAAGAAAAAACAAAGGCAGAAGTGCTTTTTTGAAAATAGAAATGTTTTTCATCTTCTCCATTTTAAGTTTAGTTTAATTAATGATTAGTTTTAAGATGCAAAAAATGCGCTCATTGATACCCCTCAGTATTATATCCTCACTTTCATCATTTTTCTTTGTAAACGGCTTGTTTCCGCTTTAAAACACATGATATGGCTTTCAATAGATTGGTCAATCGTCGAAGTCAATAATTTGGCATTTTGTTTAGAAACGGCTTGAACAAAATCAGAAACCAAGTGCCAATCTCCGCCGCCATGTCCTGATTTTTGATAACCGTCCACATCCACCACGTTGACATCTACTTTCTCCGATTTACCAGTTTTAAAATCATACAATGTAAATGTGTCCATATCGCCTTCTATATAACCCATGCTGCCCATGACGCGCGTGCGCCGTCCAGCAAAAGGCGTAAAAGCTTCCATCGAAAAATTGGCTGTGACTCCGCCTTCAAAAACCATCGAAGTCACATAATGGTCGGGTTGGTCGTTGTCCATTTGGTAAACGCAACGTCCATAATCCGTTGTTTTTAAAGCGTTTATAATCGCATCGCCTTGTTTTGCGGGGTCTTCTGGCAAGTCAAAAACCCGCACCCGCTGCCGTTGTTCATGGTAAATTCGAATCGCAGAATACGGGCAAGTTTTCTCAACAGCGCACCCGTCAGTGCAACGGGCTGTACTACCTGCAGGTGCATTTTCTTTTTTGAACCACGTCAATTTGCCATAAGCAGAAATGCTTTCACAAGGTTTGCCAATCATCCAACGCAAAATATCAAGATCGTGGCACGATTTGGCTAATATAATAGGTGTCGTTTCCTTTGAGTTGTGCCAATTACCACGCACATACGAGTGGCTCATGTGAGCATGTTCAATCGGTTCGAAATGTTGTAGGCTAACAACTTCGCCAATACGTCCCGATAGCATCACCTCTTTCAGTTTAATGAAATAAGGCGCATACCGCAAGACATGACAAACAGCGACAATACGCCCTGTCTCTTTCACCCGTTTCAAAATGTTGCGACACTCCTTTTCAGAGGGCGAAATGGGTTTTTCTAACAATACATCGTAACCCATACTGAGGGCTTGCATACAAGGACCATAATGCAAGCGGTCGGGGGTCGAGATGATAATGGCATCAGCGAATTTTGGTTTTTTAAACACATCTTCCCACGTCAAAAACTGATTTTCAGGAGCAATTTGATGCTTCGTTGAAAACCTTTCACGGCGAATCAGAATCGGTTCGGCAACGCCAACCATGTCTATTTGGTCTGGAAAATTGGCAGAGAAACCACCATAGACATTGCCTCTGTTGCCCGCACCCAAAACGATAGCGGTTATGGGTTTGTCAACAGGCTTTATATGAGGCATTAACAATGTCTCATCTGCATCATTTGTTGCAAAAGAAGAAAATGGAATAAGCGGGACACCGATTGAGGTTGCCAATGTTTTTAAGACATGGCGGCGTGTCCATTGATTGTTTTTCATACGTTTAAGTGAGTCTAAAAATTTCAAGGCTAAATTATAAAAATTATACAGAGTGGATATTTTTTTGCAAATTTAATTTATATTTTTGAGCAAATATTAATAGTATATTTTGAGAATTAGTATATG
>JAYTMI010000400.1:0-1670 GCA_043728625.1 Saprospiraceae bacterium
CTTAACGCTGTTGTATTTGACGATTGACCACGCACACATATCACGGCTAAACGAGCCGTTTTTAATTCATAAGTCGTGATGCCAAATTGCGTACTCAAATACCAAGCACGAGTCGTTTGATTGGGTAAACTTGTTGAAGACCAATACTTTTTTACGCCAATAGTGCTGAAAAATGTCGTTGATACGGAGGGGGTCACAATGCGCTCATCGTTCAGCGATTGCAACTCTTTGATGTTTGGCAAACGCCAATCTGAAAAGCCGCCGAATGTCAAATTTTCCGCATACGCCAAGGCGTTTTCCCATGTCAAAGTATCGGTATTTGGCACTTGCTGCCATGTCAAACCTGTTAAATTGTCTTTGATTGTGCCGTTCCCATTGTTTGTAAATTGACTTGTAACTGTCGGTGATGTTATCCTATCTCTAACTGCCCTGACGTGAAATTTCTTTGTACCACCTGCACTAACCGTTTCCGTTTTCGGATGATTGCCAATGCCACCACCTGAGTTTGTACACCAAATTTTAGTCGCATCATTTGATTGGGTGTTGCTTGTCCACCAATATTCTGCGGCTGTTGTTGTGAAATAAGTGGCATCAATGGCAGGGTTGACTTTTTGATGATTCAAAATGCTGAATGACTCGTGTGCATTTGGCAAACGCCAATCGATATAACCTGCTAAGGTCAATGTGTCGGCATAAATCCTTGCGTTTTCGATGGTCATTTCGCCGCCATCGGCTTGTTGCCACATCAAGCCTGTGATGGTATCTGTCACCGTGCCATTATTGTTTTTAATGAAAAAAGGCGCATTAATGGTGTAATCTGAGTCTTCTCCAAACGTAGCGGTATAGTCGCCTGTTTGCCCTGTGTCAGGCAATTTGAGCATTGTTTTCGATATGCTTTGCCCAAAAACAAGGCATTTTAAGATTAAAAAACAAGTAAAAAATAGTATTTTTTTCATAGAAAACTATTGAATCATAAATTTTTTAGTCAATTGAGCATTAGAGAATTGAATGGTCACAAAATAGACCCCCTCAGTAATTTGAGGCATTTTGATAAAAGAAGTGTATTGATTTGTTCTGAAAACTAAGCTGCCTTTTACATCAAAAACAGAGATAGATTTGATATCATTCACATTGAAAGGGCTACTCAAATCCAATGAAAAACCGTTTTTTGTTGGGTTTGGATAGATTTTGACCTGTGAATCGTCTGTCAAAACCTCATTGGTGGCAGTTGAAAAACTGCATACTTGACCATTATAGGTTGAAACCACTGTGCCTGTTGGTGAACCCCAGCTCATGGTATAAACCGCCGCCGCATTCCAAGAGTATGCGACAGAGTAGGTCTGCCCACTTAAAGTATAAGTCAAGGCGTATGCGTTAGTGCCTGTTGATTTATGGTCTGTAATGGCTGCACCGTTCAAAGGGGTTCCTGCAGGGCGGATAGGCTTTGCAGAGGGTTGCGGGATGATTTGGTCAGTGGCATCTTTTGTGACCACACCGACCATATTGCCGACGACATAAGGGTAATTTGTTGTGCCATGATAGTGATAAACGCCATTTAAGTAATGCCCATGATTGGCATCTAAGGCAGTCATTGTCGTGCCATTCGGTTCTTTGGCAGCATAAACGGCAAAGCCATCTAAGGCAAAAGCTATCGGTAAAATATCGGCATT
>JAYTMI010000401.1:0-13192 GCA_043728625.1 Saprospiraceae bacterium
CGGCAAAGGACAATCGCGTTCGAATTTTCCGAATGAGCCGTAATTTTACCACGCCTTATGTCCATTTTGCAGCGTTCAGTGTTTGCCGAGGGGCGTGTATTATGTTTATGCCCGACGACCTTCAACGTCCTGTTGAAACCCTTATCGAATGTTATAGAACATGGGAATTAGGGCATAAAATCGTCATTTCGTATCGCAATTCACGCGACGATGGTTGGCTGACAGATTTTTTTGCACGACTTTATTACCGCATTATGAACCGTCTTTCCGATATTTCTTTCCCAATAAACGGAGCAGATGGCTTCCTCGCAGACCGTGAAATAATCGACATTTTGAATACACGCATCCGACCCATTCATACTTCTGCAATGGTAGAAGTCATGCGACTTGGTTTTGACCCTGTTTATGTGCCACACGAACGTAAAAAAAGGGATGGGAAATCGCGTTGGACATGGCGTAAAAAAGTCAATTTAGCAAAAGACACTTTTTTTGCCTCATCGTCTTTTCCTATTCGATTTATTACTAATTTGGGTTTGACTATTTCGATACTTTGTTTGTTGTCCATTCCTTTTTGGATTTATGGGCGTTTTTATGCACACAGTCAGCTGTTTGGTTTCCCAATATCAGGTTGGACAACTCTCGTCATTTTAGCATTCTTTTTCAATGGGCTTATGTTGTTTTGTTTGGGTATCGTTGCGGAGTATATTTGGCGAATTTATGAAGAAGTAAAAGGGCGACCAGGCTTTATTATTCGTCAAGAAGACAATGAATGAACGCAACTAATTATACATTTGCAACGTGATGAATGTACCATGAGTATAACATTTCTACTTATGAATCGTAAGCGAAATAATAAATTTAATATTATAGATTCCAGAATATAAAAAATTGATTTTCAATTATTTGAAAAATTAAATAATTTTTATATATTTTAATTCAATCCTCTGATTTCTCCGTTTATTTGTTTTAAACTTTCACCAATGAACGACGTCAAAAGAAACAGCCCCCTCAGTAAAACATGATATTTCGTGGCAAAATATTTGTAATATCATTAATGTTTTGGTTATAAAATGAGCACTAAAATTCAAATTTACATCAACCAACCTATTTTGAAGAATTAATTGCCTTTTAGCAAAATATATGAAAAAGATACCTAAACTCATTGTCAACTTTACACCAAATGGGATGATGCCCACCAAGGCGATGACCTCTCATGTACCCATACAAGTAAATGAAATCATCGAACAAGTACACGAAGCCGCAGACATAGGCATAACCCTTGTACATTTGCACGCGAGGGAAACAAGTGGCGAACCCACTTGGAAAAAAGAGATTTATGAGCAAATTATGTCCGGTATCCGCAAATATTGCCCAACCCTGCCACTTTGCATTTCTTTAAGCGGCCGAAATTTCAATGAATTTGAAAAGCGGTCTAACGGACTTGAACTGTATCCCGATATGGGTAGTTTGACACTCAGTTCGCTCAATTTTATAAACCAAACCAGCGTCAATACACCTGAAATGATTCAAAAATTGGCTGAAAAAATGACTGAATATGGTGTACATCCTGAATTGGAAGTCTTTGATATGGGCATGATTCACTACGGACTGTTTTTAATCAACAAAGGCATTTTAAAACCGCCTTTTTATTGGAATATTATTGGCGGAAATGTCGCTGGCATGCAAACCGAATTACTAGAATTGGGCATGGCAGTCAATCAATTGCCTATTGGCAGTTATTGGGCATTCGGCGGCATTGGGAAACAACAACTGGCTGCCAATATGTTGGCTATTGCGTCTGGCGGAGGCGTTAGGATTGGGATAGAAGACAATTTATATTACGATATGGGCCGAAAATTGTTGGCAACGAACGCCTCCTTAGTTCAACGTATCCACGAACTGGCCGCAATAGCCCAACGTCCAGTTATGTCAGGGGTAGAATTTGGTGAACTTGGGTTTTATAATTCTAAAAAAAAGGTAGATGAAGCAGTATTGCATTCTTGGGCAAAGTAACTATGCCGTTGCTATCATTTTGGAAAATTTGGTCAGACTTGAGTCCGCCCCCTTTTCAGTAGATATCGTTGCCAATATACCGCCCGAAGCCAATGATTCGCTTGATTTTCCTTATGCAATTCCCAATATTATTACCCGCGAAGTGTTTTATAAAGAGTGGTCGCCTGTTGAATACGATGGCTACTTTGTCGGTTCAATTGGCAAATCACGTCAAAATATCGTTACATTTTTTTCACACAATTTTGGCATCCAAACACAGCAATATTCGTCCTTGATTCATCCGTCCAGTGTTTGCGCCCTAACTGTTCATCTGGGTTCAGGTGTTCACATCAGTCCTTTAAGCATTATTGCCCCGTATGCTAAATTGGGCGATTTCACTGTCATCAATCGAAATGTCAGCATCGGACACCACACTGTTATAGGTGATTTTGTTACCTTCAATCCAGGAACTAATATTGCAGGCTGTTGTCATGTCGGAAACGGCGTAAGTGTTGGAACGGGTGCAACCATTTTAGACAGTATCAAAATTGGTGCAGGGAGCATCATTGGTGCAGGATCCGTCGTCACTAAAGATATACCTGAAAATGTCATCGCTTATGGCGTACCTGCAAAAATCATTCGGTACATTTGAGTCTGATTTATGCCAAACTTTCAAATACAATTGTCTGATTAACAGAATCTTACCCCCTCAGTATTTTCATCAATTAAAGCCGTCTTTTCAAAATGACTAAAGAACGAATCGTCAAACAAAAGCTCCAAAAAGCGCAAAAAGAAACAACTATTGCACAAAACAGTACACCTTTTCAAGTTCCTAATTGGCTGCCATTGAGCTTGATTTTGGTAGCAACTACCCTACTCCATCTCCAATATTTAGACATACCACTTGAACGCGATGAATCTCTATACGCATACATCGGCAAATTAGCCTTAGGTGGTGGCAGACCTTATGTTGATTTTTATGAAATGAAGCCACCCGTTTTGTTTTATTCCTACGCTCTTTTGGTCGGTTTATTTGGTTATTCGGCTACAGGTATTCACCTCGCAGCAACAGTCGTAGCTGTGCTCAATACACTTTTCACCTCGCTCATTGCCAAAAAATTAGGTGGTATGCAGTTGGCTTATCTATCAGCGGCAACTTTTGTTATTTGGTCACTCTGTCCAGGCATATATGGTTCTTATTTATTGAGCGAAAACATTGCCTTATGCTGGGGCTTACCAGCCATTTTATGGATGTTAAACTATCCCGACAAAACAAATACAAAGCAATTATTTGGCATTGGTTTTTTGTTAGCTATGGCATTTTTGGTCAAACAGCCCACAGGTGTTTTGGCAGCAGCAGTTGGGTTATATTGGTTATCAGATTGGTTTTTTAGCAGAAAAACGCTTGAATTTGGTGTTTTTCTCAAACCCTTATTGTGGACAATTTTAGGATTTTTTGTTCCTATTGCCCTAACTGTCATAGGTTTATGGACAGTTGGGAGTTGGCAAGAAGCATCTTTTTGGCTATTGGAATATCCGCGTATATATACGACCTCCGTGTCTGACGAAGATTCAAAATTGGCGTTTTCAAAGATGTTACAATTGGTTTTTACTGACTATCAAGGGTATTTTGGAGCAGCACTATTGGGTATTTTTGCTGCAAGTTTATCGAAAAGAGCCTTAGCGCAAAAGATTTTTCTCCTGAGCTGGTTGATTTTGACAGTCGTAACAGTCGCAATTGGTAAACGTTTTTATGGGCATTATTGGGCTTTAGCTTTACCTATAATGTCTATTTTGGGGGCAATATTTTTTCAAGACATTATTATTTGGCTTCGCCAAAAAAAAGGTTCCATAGAAGCGACAATTGCGACAATTGTTGCTATTTTATGGTCCATTCACGCAGTTTTTGTTCAACCTAACTATTATTTCAATCCACCACTGACAGAAATAAGTCGCACTTTCTCACCAGGAAACCCATTTATTGAGCATCAAATCTTATCCAATTATCTTCAAAAAATCATCCAACCTTCTGACAAATTAATCGTGTTAGGTTCTGACCCTCAGTACTTTATTTATCTCAATAAAACAAGCCCTATTCGGCACGTTTATATGCCTTTTTTTGTCAATGGACAATACCCACGAGCCATTACTTGGCAAAATGAGACGATTGAAGGCTTAAAAACAACCAAACCCGAGTACGTTATTTTTAATAATTATCCAATTGCATGGATGTATCAACCCAATCACAGCCAACGGATGTACAGCGAAATCGTGACTTACCTTGACGAACAATATGATTTGGTCGCTTTTATTGAAAATCCACGAAAAAACAGTTCCGTACAAGTCATTGAGGCAAAAAATCGTTTAACAAAACCCCGCACTCAAAGTTATATTTCTGTTTTAAAACGCCGTTGAAACATTATTCAGTTTTAACTAAATCAAAAGCCTTGCAGAACAAATAACGTCCTACAAGGCTTTTTTACTGAGGGATACCTAACATCTTATCATTCACTTACCAAATACACAAAACCCTGTTCTACTTTGATATCAAAAACCTTCAAATGACCACACACATCATCGTTCAAACATTCCCCATTTTCCAATGAAAAAGTCTTTTTGTGAAACGGACAAGCCACTTTTGGTATATCTCCTTGTGTACCAATCATACCGCGTGAAATTGCCATTTGTAGCCGATGCGGACATTCATTATCCGTGGCATACCACTTCCCAAGCGTCGTAAAATTAAAAATGGCGATTTGTTTTCCATTGAATAAAACACAAGCGCCACCATCTTCTGGCACGTCTTCGACACGGCAAACGGTTTGCCATTTTGTTTGAGTTGCTGTTGCTACTAACATATCTAACTGTTTGATTTTTAATTAATTAGTTTTTAATGGATAATGAATAGTTGATAATGGATAGTTGGTAGTGAACAAATTATCCATTATCAACTATCCATTATCCATTCAAAATTATACCCACTCCGCAGCGCGCTTTTGATCACGCAATTCCTCAAATTTTACTGAGGGGTCCTTTTCATCTGAATTCACAAAATGCGTAAAACGTTTGCGGATTTCAGGTGTTTCAACGGCGTGTTTCCATTCACAATGATACGTGCCAACCAGACCGTCCATTTCCGCGTCCCATTCAGCACCCATGCCCAATGAATCGTGTACGACTACTTCACGGAGGTAATCAATGCCGCCTTCCATCTTCGCCAACCAAACAGAAGTCCGCGTCAAAGGCTCTGCTGTTTTGATATAAAACATCAAAAAACGGTCAACATATTTGATGAGTGTTGCGCTGTCCAGGTCTTGCGCCAACAGTTTGGCGTGTTCAGGTTTTGAGCCACCGTTGCCACAAACAAACAAATTCCAACCTTTTTCAGTCGCAATAATGCCAAAATCCTTTGAATTGGCTTCTGCACATTCCCGAATACAGCCCGAAACAGCCGATTTTAATTTGTGTGGTGAGCGCAAACCTTTGTACCTATTTTCAACTTCAATAGCAAAACTGACCGCATCTTGCAAACCAAAACGACACCAAGTCGTCCCTACACAACTTTTAACCGTCCTCAAAGCCTTACCATACGCATGACCCGATTCAAAACCCGCCGCAATCAATTCCTCCCAAATCGTAGGCAAATCGCCAACGTGTGCGCCAAACATATCAATCCGTTGTCCACCTGTAATTTTAGTGTAAAGACCATATTTTTGAGCAATTTGACCCATAACAATGAGTTTTTCAGGTGTAATTTCTCCGCCTGGAATACGTGGAACGATTGAATAAGTACCGCCTTTTTGAATATTTGCTAAAAAACGGTCATTCGAGTCTTGAATCGTCGCTTGTTTTTGAATTGGTTCGTTCCACAAACTTGCAAGAATCGAAGCAACGGCAGGCTTACACACTTCGCAACCACCGCCTTTGCCCAAAACAGAAAGCGCACCGTTATACGTTTTGATATCCTTAATTTTTATCAAATTAAAAAGCTCTTGACGTGAGTAATCGAAATGCTCGCACAAATTGTTTTTGACCACACGACCCATCTTTTTCATCGAACCCGTAATCAAGTCTTTGACCATCGGAATACAACCACCGCAACCTGTTCCCGCTTTGGTACATTTTTTCATACCATCAACCGTAAAACATTCATTGTCAGTGACTTGTGAACAAATATCGCCTTTTGAAACAGATTCACATGAGCAAATCAACGCATCATCTGGCAAATCCATCACACCTGAGCCCCCCTCAGTACTACCTCCTCTTGAACCCAAAATCAAGTCCTCTGGATTAGCTGGCAAGACAATTTTATTATTAACCGTCTGTTGCAACATACCAAATTGTGCCGCATCACCCACCAAAACCCCACCTAACAAATATTTTCCGTCAGGCGAAATATTGACACGTTTATATATACCTTTCGATTGGTCTCTGAAAACGATGCTCCGAACACCGTTTTGGTCAGTGCCTGCCACATACGGATTGCCCGCAAACGGGTCGCCAAAACTCGCAACATCAACACCAATCAATTTCAATTTTGTGGACATATCATAAGGCTTGAATGCCTTGTCGCCACCTATTATATTCGTCGCAACCACATCAGCCATCTCATAACCAGGCGCAACCAAGCCGTAAATCATGCCATGCGCCAAAGCACATTCGCCAATCGCAAATACTGAGGGGTCAGAAGTTGCCAATTTTTCATCTACAACAATACCACCACGTACACCAACCGTCAAACCTGCTATCCTGGCGAGTTCGTCGCGCGGCTTGATACCCGCAGAAATGACAAGCATATCTACATCAAGCTTGGTTTCGTCAGCAAAGCGCAAGCCTGTGATTTTGCCGTTGCCCAATATCTTTTCTGTATTTTTTTGCAAATGAATTTTCAAACCCAAATCTTCCAATTTGGCTTGAAGGACTTGCGAACCGCCCATATCTACTTGCCGTGGCATGAGGCGCGGTGCAAATTCGATGACATGCGTTTCGTCAACACCCAAATCCATAAGAGCCTTTGCCGCTTCCAAACCCAACAAACCGCCGCCGATAACAGCCCCACGTCTTGCTTTTTTGGCATAACCTTGCATCAAATCAAGGTCTTCGATGGTACGATAAACAAAAACGCCTCTTTTTTCAACGCCTTCAATCTGTGGTACAAATGCCGCTGAACCGGTTGCAAGAACTAAATAATCATACTTTTCGGTAATATGATGATGCGAAGTAATCGTCTTCGCTTCTAAATCTATATCTACGACAGGGTCGCTCAAAATGAGTTTGATTTGATTGGCAGCATACCATTCAATCGGTGCAAGGGTCAAATCCTCGACAGTTTTACCATCAAAATAAGCCGAAAGATGTACACGGTCATAAGCAGGGCGCGGTTCTTCTCCAAATACGACAATATCGTATGTGCCAACACCTGCCTTAGCCATAAGTTTTTCGCAGAATTTGTAGCCAACCATGCCGTTGCCGACGACAACAATTTTCTGTTTAGTCATTTTTAAAATCTTGAATTGTGAAAGAATCTCTGTTCCTGTTTGTTCACAATTCAACGGAAGAAGCATTTTATATAGTTGGGAAATTTATCTCCCAATTGAAGCAACACTACATAAATTCTAATAGGGACTTTTGCAACTTTTGATAGAACAAAGGTACAACGTGATTTACTTAGTTTAAAAAATAAAATTACTCCGACAGCAAAAAAGGGCTATTCCAAACTATATTTCCCTGTTTTTACTTATTGATTAAAATAATTTTGTAAAAATGATATTTTTAAAATAATATAAACTGAAAGACGAATATTCGTTTAAGGAAACAGACTGTTTTTATCGCAAAAAAACGTCGTTCGTCGGTACAGACATTTTTTTCTTTCAAAAACACCTACTACTTTTGATTCAGAAATCACAATTCAACGGTTTTGATTGAGGTTTGAAATTAGACAATCAGGCATTAAAAAATACGCAAAAGAGCATCTTTCAGACTTGATTTTCTATACTCAATTAAAAACGAAGCAATCAGTTTTAGCAACAAGTGGGGACTTTTAGCATCACTGATTTTCAAAAAAAAACCTCGACAGCGAGTGGAGTCGCTTCGAGGTAGAATGTAAAGTAACCTTTCAATTATTTCACAATTCGCTGCAAAGAAAATGAATGGGTAGCAATTTTCAAAAGATACCCATTCATTCCCTTCATTTTAAGGCGTTAAAGTCTTGTATCAGACATCGAATTAGTGAAATTAAGATGGAAACCAAACTCTAATACAGTTTTTGGTTTCGACCTCGCAGTATGGCGACATACTGAGGGGGTCAAACTCTATTGTCAAAATCAAACTCTTTTCAAGTCATACATTTAAAAAATCACTTTTATGATTAAGAACAATTCTCCTTTAACGCGTCTCTCTATTTTCAAAATGGACAGTGTCCAAATGCGGACTTTTCACGTCACTTGGTTGACATTCTTTGCTTGCTTTTTCGGTTGGTTCGGTCTTGCGCCTCTGATGCCGACGATTCGTCAAGACTTAGGTTTGACAAAACCTCAAATTGGCAATATCATTATTGCCTCAGTCTCTGCCACCATCATCGCACGCCTATTTATTGGTCGCTTGTGCGATACTTGGGGACCACGTAAAACTTATACTTCTTTACTTCTCGTTTGCTCAATTCCGGTATTTTTAGTTGGTTTAGCTAATAGTTACGAGACTTTTTTGCTGTTTCGCTTGGCAATTGGAGTCATTGGGGCTTCTTTTGTCATCACGCAGTACCACACTTCGGTCATGTTTGCGCCCAATATTAAAGGTACAGCAAACGCTGTGGCTGGCGGTTGGGGCAATTTAGGCGGTGGCGTAACGAACATTGTCATGCCTATGGTTTTTGCCTTAATCGTTGGTTTAGGCTACACGGCACACGATGCTTGGCGTTTGGCGATGATTCTACCAGGTACTTTGTTGCTCGTTTGTGCATTTCTTTATTATCGCTATACACAAGACTCACCTGAAGGGAATTATGAAGATATACGCCGCAACACCCCCTCAGTAGAAAAGGCAAATCCACTTGAAGTATTAACAGACTGGCGTGTTTGGGCATTGACTTTTGCGTATGCACTATGTTTCGGAATGGAAATCACATTTGACAATGTCGCTGCTTTGCACTTTGTGGACACTTTTCATCTTAACCAAGGCATGGCGGGCATTCTCGCGGGTTCATTTGGTATGATGAATATTTTCGCTCGTGCTTTGGGTGGTATTTATGCTGATAAAATCGGTAAAAAATATGGTTTAACTGGAAAAGGCTACCTTTTAGCTGGTTTTCTCGCCTTTGAAGGCATTGGTTTGATAATGTTTTCGGGTGTCACAACATCTCTAACATTTGCCATCGTTTCTATGCTCTCATTCGCCCTTTTCCTAAAAATGGCAAACGGTGCAACGTATGCGATGACACCTTTTTTGAATACTAAAAACATCGGTTTAGTAGCGGGCATCGTGGGTGCAGGTGGCAATATTGGTGGTATGACAATGGGCTTTTTATTCAAAAATCCAAATCTTGGTTATGGTACTGCTTTCTTCTATATCGGTTGTGCTGCGGTTGTCGTGGCTCTTATGATTGCGATTACACGTTTTGCAAAACCTGATACAGCTGCTGCACCAGTTAAACAATTAATTGAAGAAGAACTGGAACCAGCTATGTAATTATGTTTGAAGTTAGATATAGGTATCAGATACTTTAAAAGTATCCGATACCTAACTACAAAATTTAATTAAAAAAATAAATTTAATTAAAAAATTTTATTCTTAAAAAATAATTAACAATTGTTCTCATTCAGAATAAAATTCTGTTTAAATAATATTAAAATCAAAAACAAAAATACTTTTTTGAGCCGTATTTTTGTATGAATCAACTATTATCTTATGAAAATATTGAACAATAATATCCGTTTTTTCTTCGCAATATTGCTAATATTCAGTTTTGGGTTACAAGCAAACGCACAGTTATCTATATCAGCTCAAATCCGCCCGCGTGGCGAAATCCGCAACGGTGTTGGCACATTAAAACTTAAAGACTTACCTTCTGCAGGATTTATTTCGCAACGTTCACGTCTCGGATTTGCCTACAAAATGGAAAAAGTGTCTTTCGGAATGTCTATCCAAGACGTGCGTATTTGGGGTCAAGATGCTTCAACTATTAGCAACGCTGATGGCGCAAAATTAGGCGTACACGAGGCTTGGGCAGAGGTCAATTTGTCCGACAGTATCGGTTTGTCTCTCAAATTAGGTCGTCAAGAATTGATGTATGACGATTCACGTCTTTTAGGCAATCTCGATTGGTTGCAACAAGCCCGTCGTCACGATGCCGCTGTTTTAAAACTCAATAAAAACGGCTGGCAAGTGGATTTAGGCTTGGCTTTTAACCAAAATACTGATGCTTTTGGTACATCTGGCACGTTTTATACGGCTGGCAACACCCCTCAGTATTTAGCCAATTCAAAAGGCAATTTGGTGACAATCCCTTCGGGGTTTGTGCCTGTCAACGCAAAAGGCGTTCCGACATTAACAGCCAATCCTTCAACAAATGGCGGTGTTCAGATGTACAAAACAATGCAATATTTGTACGCAGCTAAAAAATTCAAATCTGTAAAAGCGTCATTTTTATTGTTTAAAGACGATTTTGCTAAATACCGTCTTGATACATTGAAGGCAGCAGACGGTGGCACTTTGGCAGGTCGTCGCTACGATGTAACAGGTGTCAATAGCCGCATCACAGCAGGTGTTTTGCTCAACGGCACGTTGAAAAAAGGATTCAGCTATACGCTCGGTGGCTATTTGCAAGGTGGCAAAAACCGTGACGGTGCAGTCCTTTCAGCTTACAATGCAACCGCTTATTTAGGTTATACAAAAGGTAAATTTACGGTTGGACTGGGTTACGACATCGTTTCTGGCAACGATTTGACAGATGCTACGAATACAAAGGACAACAAATTCGACCCACTTTACGGCACGCCGCACAAGTTTTGGGGTCTTATGGATTATTTTTATGTCGGTACAGGCGGTGTTGCAGCAGGTTTGTCAGACCCATACTTGCGCCTAAAATATGCGGCAAGTGCCAAATTGACAATGGGGCTTGACATACATAACTTTTCATTGGTCAACGATATGCCTAATAAATTCTCGGATGCCACAGGTAAAACGTTGGTAAACAAGCAATTAGGCAACGAATTTGACTTCATTGTGAATTATGGACTCAATAAATCAACGATGTTGGAATTTGGCTACTGCGTTTTGGCAGCCACAAACAGCCTTGAATATGTAAAGTTGAGTTCGATGGACAAAGCAGAACATACCGCAACTTGGGCTTATTTGATGGTCAATATCAAACCTGAAATTTTCTCTTCAGCAGTAAAGAAGTAAATATGAATTATGAATTATGAAAAAAGCGACCCCTCAGTATAAGAAGTCGCTTTTTCATAATTCATATTTCATCATTCATATTTCATTTTTAATCAAACAGTTCATTCATGGGCATTTCAAAGCCGTTGATAGTAAGAGACGTTAAAGTATCCTTTTTTTCAAAAACACGATGGATAAGAAATTCGCCTTCAATATTTTCGTATTGTGTAAGTATTTGTTTTTTAAGATTTATTATCCAGTATTCTTTAACGTTGCTCATCTCGTAGATGACTTTTTTGTAACCCATTTCTTTTGGATTATTGGAAGGCGAAAGAATTTCGACAACTAAATCGGGTGCGCCTTCGATTTTTTTGTCACCAATTAATGAAAGTCGTTCATTGCTCAAAAAGAGAATATCGGGCTGAAATGTGTCAATTGGATTGAAAACAACATCCATCGGGGCAGAAATAATACGCCCAAGTTTATGTTTTCTCAAGTAAACAATTAAATTAGCTGACAAATTATCAGACACGATTTGGTGCAGTGGAATTGGAGATGGCATGTAAATAATTTGACCGTTGTGTAGTTCATAATTGCCGCTATCGGGCGGTGTTAGACGAACATAATCGTCATAAGTAAGCATTTTTTGTTTCGGAATGCGTACTTTAGGTTGTTTCATTACAACTTCTGGTGACATCATATTTCTTTATTTTTTACAAAATTAAGGTATTTTTTTTAGAAACCATACCCCCTCAGTATTTTTTAAACATAGCATCACATAAAATATCGTGTCAAAAAAAAATACATACAAAACGACGTGTTGCTACTGCGGTGTCGGCTGCGGCATGGTCGTGACGGACAATGGAAACGGCAAAATCACGGTTGAAGGTGACAAAGAACATCCTTCCAATCGTGGTTTGTTGTGTTCAAAAGGCATGAACCTACACTATACGGCTTGGGATAAAACAGATAGATTGTTATATCCTGAAATGCGTTGGCATCGCAACGCGCCGCGTGAACGGGTGAGTTGGGATACCGCGTTGGAGCGTACTGCCGCCGTTTTCAAGACTTTTATTGACAAATATGGACCCGATTCTGTCGGTTTTTATGTCTCAGGGCAAATGTTGACAGAGGAATATTATGTCGCCAATAAACTCATAAAGGGCTTTATTGGCTCTAACAATATTGATACTAACTCGCGGCTTTGCATGTCCTCCGCCGTTGTTGGCTATAAATTGGCTCTCGGCGAGGACAGTGTGCCTGTATGTTATGACGATATTGAGTTATCCGATTGCATACTTGTAGCGGGCGCAAATCCAGCTTGGTGTCACCCTATTATTTGGCGACGTGTTGAAGCGCATAAAGCTGCTAATCCGAATGTAAAAATCATTACTGTTGACCCCCGCAAAACAGATTCCGCGCGTAGTTCTGACCTCCACCTTCCTATAAAACCAGCTACTGACATCACTCTTTTTAACGCTATCGCTCGTATATTGATTAAAAATCAATGGATTGACAATGATTTTATTTCGCAATATACTGAGGGGTATGAAAAACTCAGGTCTGTCGCTTTTTCAAAAACCATTGAAGAAGCGGCAGACATTTGTGGCATCGAAACCGCTGATTTGCATTTGGCAGCCACTTGGATTGGACACTCAAAAGGCTTTATTTCGATGTGGGCAATGGGTCTGAATCAAAGTGTTATGGGCGTTTCTAAGAATTTAAGTCTCATCAATTTGCATTTAATAACAGGTCAAATCGGTCGAGCGGGTGCGGGTCCGTTCTCGCTCACGGGTCAACCCAATGCGATGGGTGGACGTGA
>JAYTMI010000402.1:0-2871 GCA_043728625.1 Saprospiraceae bacterium
CGTTTTCAAAGTACCACAACGGGGTCTTTTACCATGATTTGGGATTTTGGTGATGGCTTAAGCGACTTTTCGTTGAGTCCGACGCATCGTTATTTGGAAAGAAAAATATATACCATTCGACTCATTGCGGTCAATGAATGTGGGCGTGATACCATTTTGAAGAATATTGATTTGCGACCAAATGGTATTAAAGATCTTTTGCAAATCGTTGATTTTCAATGTTTTCCAAACCCTTTTGATAATAATATTACGGTGCAATATTATTTAACCGAAAAGTCAAATATGGATATTGAACTATTTGATGTGGCGGGTAAATTAGTTCAGATATTGGCAAAAAACGCCGTTTATACTGAGGGGGGCTACCGAAACACTTTTCAAGTGTCTGATATGCCCAAAGGTGTTTATTTGTTAAAATTAAAAACAGATAAACAAGCGGTGTATAAGAAATTGGTGAAATTTTAGGGAAACGTATTTCCCTAACAATAAAGCCGATATTTCACATTGAAATATCGGCTTTATTGTTGTATTGCTGAATTGATACATAGAATTTTTTGTCATTCTTTCACTGCGTTCAGAATGACAAAAAAGGCTATCCTTCAAAATGCAACGAAAGTGTAAATGTCCGTGACATCAATTTTTCAATAGCCGTTGCATCTCTGATTTCCCGATTATAAATCAACATATTGCCTAAGCCATGTGAGACTTTAAACTCAGGTGAAAAGATGAAGTAGGGAAAAAACATCTGGATACCCACACCAAATTCTGCTTGATAATCCGTCGGTGAAATCCGCGCATATTGGCTCAACTGCCGCCCACGACTTTTAGATTGGATATCGTAACTGTATTTGATGCCAGCCATAACGAACAAACGTTTGTCGTGGTAGGGCGCAGATTTATAGCGTACATGGAAAGGTAATTCGACAAAAACGGATTCGATTTTATTCAAATATTCTGCTTTGTTTTTACGAGTCGGGTCATATTGAAGGTCTCTTTCTGCAAACGAGAAGCCAGGTAAAAAGCGAATATCGAAATTATCGCCAATGCGTAAATTGCTGATAATTTGTAAGTTAAATCCAGGTCCTTTAATGGATTCAATGCCTGCAATACTATCATTCAAAATAAAATTTTTACCTCTGAATACACGGTAATCGGACTTGTTGTAGCCCAATGTTATGCCAAAATAGTAATTCCGATTTTGAAAATCGAGGAAGTTGTAGTTGCCACGACCGACTGCTTGACCCCTCAGTAAAAAAGGGCAAAAAGCAAAGTACAAAAGGCAAAGTGCGAGTGGCAATTTGTTTGTTAAGGCTTGTAGCCAATGTAAATGGAGCAGATACCGAGTGTTAAAGATTTGCATTGTATGTCTTTAAATCCAATTTTTTTCAAAACTGTTAAAAATTTATCGCCGTCTGGGAAGGCTTGAACCGACTCATATAAATACGTATAAGCGCGATTGTCTTTTGATGTCAACTTGCCAATAATGGGCAAAATGTACTTGAAATAAAAATTGTACAATTGACGAAATGGGAAACTTGTGGGTTTTGAAAATTCAAGCACAACTAATTTTCCACCCCCCCTCAGTACACGGTGCATTTCCTGCAATCCTCGTTCCAAGTTTTCAAAATTGCGCACACCAAAAGCAACGGTCACAGCGTCAAATTTATTGCCTTCGTAGGGTAATTGCTCCGAATCGCCAAGGGTCAATTCTATTCTCTCTGTTAAGCCTTCTTTGCTTATTTTCTGACGACCGATATTCAACATTTCGGCAGATATGTCCACCCCTTTAATGGTTAAATCATTGATTTTCAACTGTTTAATGGTGTTTATCGCCACGTCTGCTGTCCCTGTTGCGACATCTAAAACGTTTTTTGGATTCACAGAAACGAGTTCAGCTATCATTTTTCGCCGCCATGTTTTGTCCATATTGAGCGATAAAAAATGATTTAAAAAATCGTAATTACCTGCGATGTTGTCAAACATTTGGGACACTTGTTGCTTCTTGCTACCGTCCGCTTCGTAAGGTTTTACTTCCATTTTTTTAGTTATTAGTTATTAGTTATTCGTTAATGGTTATTCGATATTCGGGATTTGTTATAACGATTAACCATTAACCATTAACGAATAACTCAATTAATGTTCGTGACCGATGATGCCGCTTTGGTCGGGTACTTCAATTTCTATCACAGCGTCGTCTTCAAGGATAACACATTGGCAACCGAGACGTGATTCGATGCGTGGATTGCGTGCACGGTCAATGAAATCTTCTTCTTTGTCGCTGATTTCTTCAAGAAAGTCTTCTCCTGCTAAAACATAAACATGGCACGTTGAGCAAGCACAGACACCACCACAATTGTGATTTAAATGTATGTCGTGGTCTTCTGTCAGTTCCAAAATTGAATAGCCTGCTTCGGCTTCAACTGTTTTGGGTTTGATATTTTTATCTTCAAAAGTGAATTTTACAATAGCCATAAAGCTTTGATTTTTAATAAATTATGGAAACGACGATTAGTCATTAGTCATTAGGTAATTCATTTAATTTAACCAAACGAGTGATAATAAATAATATCGAATCTTTTATAGTTTCTGATTGCGGCGCAAATGTACGGTTTGATAAGTGGTTAACAAACTTCGCTTGTCAATGTTTTTCAAATTGGACTACTTTCAAGGATATTTGCTCTTTTTATTCAAAAAAGGATAGAAATACTGAGGGGGTAAGGATTGAAAAAATAGACGTACTTTTGCGGCGGTGTCTTTATGAAAAGACAAAACGCATTATTACACAAGGAAATAAAAATACAGTTTTAATAGAATGAGAATAATATCTGGAAAATTTAAAGGTCGTCGCTTTTATCCGCCTGCCGACAACTGGCC
>JAYTMI010000403.1:0-1959 GCA_043728625.1 Saprospiraceae bacterium
GAAGTAAAAAGGGCTACGGCTTCAAATCCTTTGGCAAGGACTGCAGTATCAGCGTTTAAATGCTCTTCTGTAAAAGCAAGCTCGTGTTTGTTGTGAGCCGCATTTTCTAAAAACGGTTTATCAAAACCGTGAATGTTATAAATCAATACTTTCATCTATTTTTTGTTTTTTTACTTGAAAATGGTGATTCCTTATTAACTCCGAAGGGGAAATACTGAGGGGGCTCTTTTCTCACCAAATCTTTAATTTTAAATACATTGCTACTTCCCAAATCGCTCAAAAATCTCTTTTTCTAACTCCTCTCTGTGCATCGGATGGGCGATGTCCTTTAATGCTATTGCTCGTTGCCTTAAATTTTTACCAAACAAATAAGCCACGCCATATTCTGTCACTACATAATGTACATGCGCCCTTGTGGTGACAACACCCGCCCCTTGTTTCAGAAAAGGAACAATTTTAGAATAACCCTCTTTTGTAATGGAATTTAAAGCAATGATAGGTTTGCCGCCCTCCGACAAAGCCGCACCCCGCATAAAATCCATTTGCCCACCTACGCCCGAGTATTGATATGTGCCAATAGAATCGGAACAAACTTGCCCTGTAATATCTATTTCAATAGCTGAATTAATAGCAACGGCTTTTGGATTGGCACGTATGACTTTTGTATCATTGACATAAGCAATATCCAAAAAAATGACTTGTGGATTATCGTCAATAAAATCGTACAGCTTTTTAGTACCAATGGCAAAGCCTGTTACCAATTTTCCTGTATGCTTTTTTTTATATTTATTAGTGATAACCCCTTTTTCTACCAACGGAATAACCCCATCGGAAAACATTTCAGTATGTACGCCCAAGTCTTTGTGATTGAATAAACAAGATAAAACAGCATCGGGTATAGCCCCAATGCCCATTTGCAAAGCGGAACGGTCGTCAATTAATTCGGCACAAAACCCACCAATCGTAAGCGATATTTGATTTATTTTGTGCTGATAACTGACTTCTGGCAAGGCTTCATCTATTTCTACCAAGGCATTTATTTCAGCAATATGTATAATGCCATCGCCATGTGTGCGGGGCATTTGTTTATTGACTTGGGCAATCACATATTTGGCATGTTTTACCGCAGAACGGGCAATGTCAACGGACGTTCCGAGTGAACAAAAGCCATGTTTATCAGGGGGCGACACATGAACTAAGGCAATATCTAAGGGCATTATGTTTTTTTCAAACAGTTGGTTGATTTCACTAAGGAATATCGGAATATAATCGCCATTATCCCCATTTACAATTTCCCGTACATTTTTAGAGACAAAAAAGGAATTGATAAAAAAACTATCGTCCCAATCTGTTGGGTTAAATACCGCATCGCCCAGAGTACTAATGCTGACCAATTCTACATTTTTTAATTCAGAACGCCTTTTAAAAAGGGCTTTTAAGAGGTGCGTTGGTGTTGCTGCACTGCCATGTACAAAAACACGATTGCCACTTTTGACTGCCGTTACTGCGGCATCTGCTGATTGATAGTTTATTATCATATCCTTGTTACGGTTATTTATTTTATTATTCCTTAACGAGTGGCACACCTGCCATTTCACTAATAATATTTACTAATTTTATGGCTTCGGCTTCTATCAAGCCTCTTTGTGTGGGTCTGACTATTCTGACGCCAAAGAAAAAAATAAGTGCCAAAACAACAATGCTGAATAAAATTAATCTGTCCATTTTTGTTTTTTTTTAAATAGTGAAAAATTAAATAGTTGGAATAGCCAGTATTTGAAAGCCTTTTTATACTGAGGGGGTGTTTACTAAATCTTAATGACTTAGTAAATCTGCCTGAGCCTTGGTTGTTTTTTCAGCCGCTACAATATTTTCAATGCCCCTTATCAAAGCATCAGGGTTAAAAGAGATGCTGTCAATACCCTCTTTAACTAAAAACTTGGCAAAAGCAGGGATGTC
>JAYTMI010000404.1:0-2307 GCA_043728625.1 Saprospiraceae bacterium
GCGGCAAAAAGCGCGGCTGGAGCGGCAGCTGCTAAAACTGGCGAAATGATGAAAAAAGCAGGCGAAAAAGTAGAGAAAGCTGGCAAAGACATGAAAAAACCTGCTGAAAAGCACTGATTTCATTAAGTAGCCTTACCGTAACGATAAAACCGAGAGTGCTTCATATAAAAATTCACTCTCGGTTTTATTGACTTTTTTAAAGACAAATTCAAAGCAATAAATTGTGTCCTTCTATATTTGTTCGGTGGCAACTATGTTAAAATAGATGCCATTTTTTTTTGCCTAAAAGACAACTAAACGGATGAGATGGAACTGCCCT
The DNA here is from genome assembly GCA_043728625.1 of Saprospiraceae bacterium. GTDB lineage: Bacteria > Bacteroidota > Bacteroidia > Chitinophagales > Saprospiraceae > JAAFJT01. Next base: position 320 of record JAYTMI010000404.1, read on the forward strand.
TTTTCTGTCGTTCTATCTTACCTTTTTTACCTGCTTTGATAAACAGAATAATAGCACCGACAATACATCCCACGCCTAAAAGTAAAACGATGACTGCAAAGGCTTCTTGATTGTTACAAGCCAAACCACAAGCCAACGGTACAGAAAGAACACCCAACACAATGCCTAAAATACCCAGCCATATCATGCCACTTTTAGACATACCATCTGCGTCTTTACCCAATGTCGCTTGCCATTTCATCATCACTTTGTCGTAATAGTGCTGCCGTTTTATCTGTTTCAATTCCTTTTTGTCAACAGATACTGAGGGGTCATAGACAATGGAATTAATCGTTTGCATTGTCGTTTCACCTGTCGTTTGATAGTGAAAAACGGCATTGCCAACGAACATATACAAGCCGAAAAGTGCTGTGTACATAATGCCTATAACCGCATAACGTAACCTAAAATAACGCTCAATCGTCAGTTTTCCGTAAGAACGAAGACGGTCATACCGCCATTCAGCAAATTTGTAAACAGCAATAAGTCCGAACATAATGCCTAACATGAGCGAGGTAGGTACATTTTGAAGCAGCCCATAGCCGATTATTGTTCCGATACAACCTTTGATGATGCCAAAGACAACGAGTAAGAAACGCGAGGCGAATACATGGCGACTTGCCCAGTAAGAAAGAGCTTTCATTGTGAAGTAATGTTTTATATGATTAGAAAAACATTTTTTCAATTATGTGTCGGGTGAGCGGGAGGTGAATTTTCGATAAAGTTAATAGACTTTTTTCATTTTTCACTATTCTTTCTTTTGAATTTAAAAAAAAATCCACCCCTCAGTACTATAACCTCTGACCCAACTTTTTTACCATTTCGTTCTTCCAACTTACAAAAGTACCTTGTTGAATCTGCCGCCGTACTTCGCCCACAAGCCAAAGGAAAAATGCCAAATTGTGCAGTGTCGCAATCTGTCCTGCCAATAACTCGCCGACATGAAACAGATGCCGCAAATAGGCTTTTGTATAAAAACGACTCGTCGGAGCAGCCCCCTCAGTATCGTCAATAGGTGTGTGGTCGTTTGCCCATTTCAGGTTTTTCATATTCATCAAACCATTGGCTGTATAAAGCAAGCCATGACGGGCGTTGCGCGAAGGCAAAACACAATCGAACATATCAATACCCAGCGCAATATTCTCCAAAATATTGATAGGTGTACCAACACCCATGAGGTAGCGCGGCTTGTCTTTGGGGAGTATTTGACAGACCAAATCCGTCATGGCATACATATCTTCTGCGGGTTCGCCGACTGATAAACCACCGATGGCATTCCCTTGTTGATTCTGTTCAGCGATAAATTCAGCCGATTTGACACGTAAATCCTTGAAAACAGAGCCTTGAACGATGGGAAATAAGGCTTGACTGTATCCATACTGAGGGGGGGTATTGTCACAATAAGTGATACAGCGTTTGAGCCAACGGTGCGTCAAATCCATTGAATTTTTAGCATATTCGTAGGTGCAAGGGTAAGGCGGACATTCGTCAAAAGCCATGATGATGTCGCCACCGATGTCGTACTGGATTTCAATAGATTTTTCAGGCGAAAAGAAGTGTTTTGAACCGTCAATATGCGAAGCAAACGTCACCCCTTCCTCCGTTATCTTCCGCCGATGCGCCAACGAATAGACTTGATAACCACCAGAATCCGTCAAAATGGGACGTGACCAACCATTAAATTTGTGTAAGCCACCTGCCGTTTTAAGTATTTCCATACCTGGACGCAAGTACAAATGGTAGGTATTGCCCAATATTACCTGAGCTTTTACATCGTTTTCAATCTCTTTTGTGTGAATGCCTTTAACCGTTCCGAGCGTACCGACAGGCATAAAAATAGGCGTTTCGATAACGCCATGTTCTGTTTCAATCAATCCTGCCCGTGCATTCGATTGAGGGTCAATGTGTTGCAAAGTAAATTTCATAATTAGTATTTGGGCGAAACCTTC
>JAYTMI010000405.1:0-8016 GCA_043728625.1 Saprospiraceae bacterium
TTGCGAAGGTTCGAACCTTCGCAACGTTGCTATTTGTTGAAAATCAATCATTTACCCCCCTCAGTATTTTCCTGTTTATTTGAGTTGAGCTACTTATGAAGTAAAAAACAACTCATTATTCATAACTCATATTTCATACTTGTCGTTATTGTTTTTCAAACACCGCCAATCCATAAAACCACAAATCCTTAGCCCAAGCTCGATATTGACCTGCTGTGCCTAAGACGTTTCCGACTTGCACTTTGTTGACAATCCCCAATCGGTTGAGCCATTTCGCGGCGGGTAGCCATTTTTCGCAATGTTCAAAAGCATTGAGTAAAGAGCGGTGGACATTCGGGTTGATGTTCTGAACTGTCGCGTTCTTAAAACCAGCCTGTTCAGCCATCGCTTCATGCTCCTGCCAAGTCAACAAATTTGGAATCGCAATATTATCGTACCAAGCGCGAATATCCTTATCTTGATTTGTCACTTCATCATTCGTATTCAAAAAATATTCAGCTATCACCAATCGTCCATTTGGGCGCAAAAGCCTAAACGCTTCGCGGTAAAAAGCCGCTTTATCCGCAGCATGACATTGACTTTCTAATGCCCAAACTACATCGAAACTGCCTGTGTTGAAACCCGTTTTGCAGTAATCCTCTAGTAGAAAATGGGTTTTATCAGACAAATTCAATTGCACAGCTATTTTTTGCGCATCTAAAACTTGACTTGCTGAAAGCGTAATACCTGTTGTTGTGCATCCAATATTTTCTGCTAACCAAAAACTCGAACCACCTACACCACAGCCCGCATCGAGGACGTATTCATCGGTTTTGATATTGGCTAATTCTGCCATTTTGCGATTCATATTCGCTACTGCGGCGACGTGTTTCTGTACGGTTTCATCGTAATAACCAAAGTGTATGGCATAGGTATTACGGCTGTTCCAAACATAGCGGTAGTCAAATCGAGTTTTGTCGTAATATTCTTCGACGGAGGGAAAAAACATGTTGTTCTGGTTTTGTTTAGAAAATAACGCATAAAAGTAAAACCATTTATCAGATTTTCACAGCTTTCGCTAAACCATAAAACCAATTTCCCGCTAGCCATGCCTCAAACATCAATTTTGTCCCCGCCGCATTGCCGACTTGTTCGGAATTGATCAAGCCTATTTTTTGTAAAAACCGTGCCGTTGAAGACCATTTTTGAGCATGTTCGTAAGCATTTCGGAGCGAACGCTGCACATGCGGGTTGATGTTTTGAATGTCAAAATCCGCAAAACCTGCTCGGGTGGCATAAGTTCGATGCGCATTTATATCGTCAAGATTTGGAATCGCCCAATGTGTCAATCCTAATTTTAGCTTATTTTCATCGGTTATACTGAGGGGGGGTGAAAGGAACAAATCAGCCATCACCAAACGTCCGCCCTTTTTGAGCAGCCGTGCCGCTTCGCGGTAAAATGCCGCTTTTTGGTCTGTATGACAATGACTTTCTAATGCCCAAATGACATCAAATTGACCATCCTCAAAAGGCGTTTGGTTGTAATCTCCTTCGTAAATGGCAATTTTATGGTCGAGACCTGTTTTTTGAATATTTTGTCGCCCCTCCTCTGCTTGGCTTTTGACCAATACGATACCGTCAACGACACATCCTATTTCCTTTGCCAACCATATAGCCGAACCGCCGATGCCGCAACCTGCATCCAATATACGGTCTGATGAACTTATGTCTGCCAATTCAGCCAATTTGCGATTCATATTCGCCAAAGCAGCTTCGTGTTTCGTTGCTTTTTCATCGTAGTAGCCGAAATGAATTGCCTGTGTCTGACGACTGTTCCATAAATAGCGAAATGTAAACCGATTGTTTTCGTAGTATTTCGTAATGCTCTGTTGATTCATCGTTTGTTTTTATCTAAAAAGGGCTTCGTAAAGCTCTTCTACCTTTCCAACCGTTCGTATTTTAATTTTAAATTTATCAATATTTAAACCTTTAAGGTTATATTTTGAAATAAAAATCTCTTTAAACCCCAATCTATCTGCTTCTTGAATCCGTTGTTCAGCCCGAGCAACAGCACGTATTTCGCCCGACAAACCGACTTCTCCAGCAAAACACGTATTGTTCGGAATTGCAATATCTTCAAGCGACGAAATGAGCGCAGCAACGATTGCTAAGTCAATCGCTGGGTCATCTACGCGCAAACCGCCTGCAATATTCAAAAATACATCGTTCATAGCAAACGGAAAACCACCCCGTTTTTCTAAAACAGCTAACAGCATACTCAACCGCCGAAGGTCGAAACCTGTTGCTGAACGTTGCGGTGTGCCATAAACCGCACGGCTCACAAGTGCTTGAGTTTCAATAAGAATAGGGCGGACACCTTCAATCGTTGAACAGACTGCCGAGCCGCTTAAATCTTCATCTTTTTGAGAAATGAGCAACTCGGAAGGGTTCGATACCTCACGCAAACCAGAGGCTTGCATGGCATAAATACCAATTTCGTCCGTCGAACCAAAACGATTTTTTAAAGTTCTGAGGATGCGGTACATATAGTTTTGGTCACCTTCAAATTGCAACACTACATCAACAATATGTTCCAACAGCTTTGGACCTGCAATAGCCCCATCTTTGGTGATATGACCGATGATAAAAATAGGAATATTCGTCTCTTTGGCAAACCGTTGTAGCTCACCTGCGGTCTCACGGACTTGCGAAATACTGCCAGGCGTTGAGTCTATATGTGGTGCGGCAAGGGTTTGGATGGAGTCAATAATAATGAGGTCGGGTTCGAGGTTTTGGGCATGTTGAAAGATTTTCGACGTGCTGATTTCAGTTAAAATATAGCAATCTGATTGTTTAGATGCCACACGGTCTGCCCGCATTTTTATCTGTTCCTCGCTCTCTTCGCCACTGACATACAATACTTTAGCAGCGACACCCAAGGCAATTTGCAACAAAAGCGTTGATTTTCCAATACCTGGTTGACCACCAATCAGTACCAAAGAACCGCTGACAATGCCGCCGCCGAGAACGCGATTCAGCTCGTCGTCGGGCGTGAGCAATCTGTCTGTCTTTCCCGTCTTAATCATACTGAGGGGGGTCGGTACAGGGTCAGCGACTTTCGCACCTTTCCATATTTTTTTGCGCTCTTCGCGGGGCGTTTCTTTTTGAATGACTTCTTCTACATACGTATTCCACTCGGCACATGAGGGACATTTACCGATCCATTTAGGAGATATTGCGCCACAGCTGGTACACGCAAATATTTTTTTTATTGCTGCCAAAACTTTTATTTTTAAATTTTGGGTGAAAATAAACTTTTTATTTAAAACAAGATGTGTTTTATTCGAAAAGCGTAAATAAAAACGCCTCAAAGTTGTGACACTCAAAGGCATTTTCGAAAAAAAAGTTTTGTGATTTAATCATTTGGAGGTGGGAAGAAACTATCTCTCATTTGGATTTCAGGTAATAAATTGGGATTTTAAATCCATTTTCAAAGTTCAAAAAGATTATAATTTTAAGACTGTTTTGGAACTCATTTGTTTTTATATACAAATATACTTAATTTCATTTTAAATTAAAATACCTTAAATAGGGTAAAATGTACTTTTACTAATAAAACATAAGTTTTTTTCGACAAAAAAAATGAAATTTTATCATTTTTTAGGCACAACAATATCATAATAACTTGTTGAAGATCCGCCCCAAATTCCTAAGCCGCCTGAAATATTATGCTTCACACGCGTGTAGGAAGCAAAGGGTCCACCATTATTCGCATTGAATTCAAGGGTTGTCCAAAAATCAAAATGGGCTTTATCTATCATGGCAAATTTTATGGAAATGGTATCGCCGCGGCGGAATAAGCCAAAATTTTCGCCACCACCGCTTCCACGAGGCTCACTTTTAAGTAAATTGAACTTCGTTACTTGTCCATCAAAAAAAGCATCATCCGTTACAGAATTGGCTCCTGCAACATAAGAACTGCCGTTTATGGACGTAAAATAGCGGTAAAAATCAGCACCTTTTGGGTCTGTAATGGTCGCACGGGCTTGTGCCATTGTGTCATTTTGGTTGATGCCAGGTGGTTTGATAAACTCAATTGTATCAATTTTGACAGCACGAGGGATATACGTTTTAGCCGTTAACAGCTTACCTTCTTTCGTTTTGATGCGTAACGCATACGTTTTGCCAATTTCACCCTTAATTTTTTGTGTGAAATCAATATAAACGCAAAAATTAAAATCGGCACTCACACTGTCTGCATTGATGCCAAAAAACAGTGCCGCTTGCTTTTTTACTGAGGGGTCTAAATTCTTCCAACAAAATTCTTGTAATTGTGTGCTGTCCGTACCGTTTGAAATCCAAACCTCCGCACCTTCTACAAATACGTTGTTGAAACTCGTTAATTCTTTAAAGAAAGGGAGGCTTTTGGTCAAAATGACATAAGGTGGCGTTGCATCGCGTCCCGCTTCAATATAGCCTTCAACAACGACTTCTTCGGACACTGTGGGCAAATCTGGGATGAATTCTTTTTCGCAAGCAAAAAAAATGGAACTCAAAGCGAGTACATAGAATAATGGTTTGATATTCATTGTGTTTCAAATATAAATTATGGTTAAACAGTAAGGTTATAGATTTTAAGATAAAAGACGTTAGGATAAAAGATACCCCTCAGTATTTTACAGTATATGAGTAAGTAAACAGACGTTTTGCTCAAAGTGTTTAGTACTCTTCCTAATGTCTTAAAATCTTTTATCCTAAAATCTCTTGTCTTAATACTGCCTATCCAATTCAATATTTTGCGGTGGTGCAACATTTATGGGAACGGTTTCAACTTCAAAATTGCCGCCTTCTAAGCCAAAATCAATAGCGGGCGGAACGGCGATATTTTTAAGTATTCGATACGTCCGTACAATGAATTGCTCGAAAGGAGACAGCGCATCGTCGGCAGAAACACGGCTATTGAGCAATATGAATTTAAAGTCAGCTGGAATGTCATAACGGCGCAGGCTCGGATAGTGGCTGCGCTCGTCAACCTCCCCTTTTGCTTGCATTTTATTGATAATTTCCTTGAAAACGCGGTTAATTTTATGTTCAACCTTGAATCCAAATTTGAGATTGACATAAAAAACCTTGCCTTCAACAATCGGATGAACGACCACTTTTCTGGTATAAGGCGCATCCGTAATCGTCACATGGACAAACCAATAGATGTCTGCTCGTTTAGGTTTTTTCTTAAAAATAGAATATAAAATATTAGAATCAATCTTTTTTTCATCGTCCGACATCGTCATGTAAACGAGGTTTGTAGCCGTTCGAGGAATGGTCGTATCTGCCATAACATCTTTCAGAATAGGGAGAAACGTTTCAAACGGCACAAAATTGGCGTGTTTTTTCCGAATCCGTTGTCCGCGCCAATACACAAAAACACCAAAAAAGATAGCCGATGCAACGCCCAATGTGTACCACCCGCCGAATGCCAATTTATGCAGATTAGCTAACAAAAACATGATTTCGAAACCGCCAAAGACCAAACCGATGACAACAGCGCGTCGCAAGGATTGGTTACGCATGTGGACAAAATGAAGGAGCAACGAGGAAGTCATTATCATATCAATCACGATGGCTAAGCCATAAGCCTGTTCCATGTTCGATGATTGTTCGAAAATAAAAACAGTCGTTAAACACCCGCCGAGCAAAAACCAATTTAATAAGGGCAAATAAACCTGTCCACGCATTTGGGCAGGATAACTGACCTTCATATTGAACCATAATTTCAATTTTATGGCTTCATTGACCATCGTAAACACGCCAGCAATCAAGGCTTCGCTGACGATGATGGCGACAACGACCCCTAAAACGACCATAAAGGACACCCAACTTTCGGGCAACATGGCAAAGAAAACGCCGACGTTTGTGACCATTTCAGGCAATTTTTGCCCTTGATATTGGAGCACCCACGCACCTTGTCCCAAGTAATTGAGCATCAAACAAGGTAATACGATGAGCCACGCCCAACGAATATTGTTTTTGCCACACCTTCCCAAATCAGAATACAAAGCCTCGCAGCCTGTGGTACAAAGAAAAACGGCACCTAACAACAAAAAACCTGTTAAACCAGTGCTACTACTTTGATAATTTAGGACAAATTTGATGGCATACAATGGATTCAATGCGGCTAATACTGAGGGGTCTTTCAAAATATGACTTAAACCGATGCCGCCAATGACACAAAACCAAACGAGCATGATGTAGCCAAACCATTTGGCTAAAAGTTGTGCGCCAAACTGCTGCCAAACGAAAATAACAATCAGAATACCAACAACGATGGGCAATGTTTCTAATTCTGGATAAAGACGCAAACTTCCTTCAACTGCTGCGGAAACACTGATGGCAGGTGTCAATACACCATCTGCCATCAACGTTGCACAACCAATCATAGCTGGGAAAATAGCCCATCTTGCCCGATAACGCCTCACCCGCGCATACAAAGCAAAGATGCCACCCTCCCCTCGATTGTCCGCTTTGAGGGCTAAATAGACGTATTTGAAGGATGTAATGAATATTAAAGTCCAAAAAATGCAGGACAAACTGCCATAAATGAGTTCAGGGGAGACGTAGTCATCGCCAATAATGGCTTTGAGAACATAGAGTGGTGAGGTGCCAATATCGCCGAAAATGAAACCTAAGGCGATGAGCAGCCCCGTTGCAGTGGGTTTTCGACCTTCTTTAGGAGAAGCCATTTTTTCTTTTTCTTTTTATCAAAAACAGAAGTCAAAAGTATGAAGTAAAAATGATGAAATATGAAGAACAAAACCGTTCATACTTCATATTTCATTAATCGAGTAACTCAAACTTTGTATATGGCACAAGAGCTTTAGGAATCCTGACCCCCTCAGTAGTTTGATGGTTTTCAAGTATAGAAGCGATGATACGCGGCAAAGCGAGTGCTGAACCATTTAAAGTATGGACCAATTGTGTTTTACCATTAGTATCGCGGTAGCGGCATTTCATGCGATTGGCTTGAAAAGTCTCAAAATTTGATACGGAACTGACCTCTAACCACCGTTTTTGCGCCGCAGACCATGCCTCAAAATCATAAGTCATGGCAGAAGCATTGCCCATATCGCCGCCACATAATTTGAGGATGCGATAAGGCAATTCCAATTTTGCCATCAAGCCTTTGATGTGTTCAACCATTTCTAAAAGCGTATCATAGCTTTTTTCTGGATGTGTAAACTGTACAATTTCAACCTTATCGAATTGATGAACGCGATTCAAGCCCCGTACATGTGCGCCGTAGCTACCAGCCTCACGGCGGAAACACTGCGAGTAGGCGCAAAAACGTATCGGTAATTCTTTCTCTGTTAAAATGACATCACGCAATATATTTGTCACTGGCACTTCTGCTGTTGGAATCATGTATAAATCATCCTCATTAATATAATACATCTGACCTTCTTTATCTGGCAATTGACCTGTACCACGTGCCGAAGCCTCGTTGACCATCAACGGTGGAACGATTTCTTCATAACCTGCTGCCGCCGCTTCATCGAGGAAAAACTGAATCAAGGCGCGAACCAATTTAGCCCCTTTTCCTCTGAAAACAGGGAAGCCCGCACCCGTCAGTTTGACACCTAATTCGAGGTCAAAAATTGGATACTTCTGTGCAATTTCCCAATGTGGTAAGGCATCTGCAGCGAGTTGCGGCAGTTCGTCTTGTGCTAAAAACCAGACTTCATTGTCTTCTGCCACCTTACCAAACGGAACGGTTTCGTTAGGAATATTAGGTAAAGACAAAAGAATATCGTCCAAAGCCGTTATAGTTTCAGCGGCTGTATGTTCAAGGATTTTTGTTTTTTCTTTGAGTTCAGCGACTTGTGCTTTTAAAATACCCCCCTCAGTATGGTTGCCCGATTTCATCGTATCACCTACCTTTTTGGATAATTGTTTGATTTCAGCGAGCGTTGCGTCGAGTTCAGTTTGGGTGGAACGGCGCGTATTATCGAGTGACAACACCGTATTAACAGTGTTTTCGAT
>JAYTMI010000406.1:0-1863 GCA_043728625.1 Saprospiraceae bacterium
CTTTTGCGCCTCATCACAGGCGAACTGATGCCCGATGGCGGCAAAGTCGTCATTGGCGAAACGATTGCTTTTGGCTACTACACGCAGGACGGTATTTCGTTGGCAGAAGACAAGCGGGTAATTGATGTCATCACAGATATTGCCGAATTTATTCCCTTAGAAAAAGGGCAAAAGATAACAGCAGCAGGCTTGCTTGAACGCTTTTTGTTCACACGCGAACAGCAACAAGTCTATGCGTCGCAACTGTCGGGTGGTGAAAAACGCCGTCTTTATTTGCTCACAGTGATTATGAAAAATCCCAATTTCTTAATTCTCGATGAGCCAACAAATGACTTAGACATATTGACACTCAATGTGTTAGAGGAGTTTTTAGAAACAATATTTAAAGGTTGCCTTGTCATTGTGACGCATGACCGTTACTTTATGGATAGATTGGTTGAGCATCTTTTTATCTTTGAAGGCGAAGGTCAAATCAAAGATTATAACGGCAATTACACCGAGTACCGCGAAGAAATCAAGCAAAAAGCGATTGAAGAGAAACAAGCAGACACCCCCTCAGTATCAAAGGACAATCGGCGTGCAAACGATGCAGACAAAAAGGAATTCAAGCGTTTGGAACGCGACATCGAGCAACTGGAAGAAAAGAAAACGAAGCTGACCTATAAATTCAATGATGCCGCCACAATGACACCTGAACAAATCCAAAAACTATCTGAAGAACTCTCTGTGGTTCAGAATACATTGGAAATCAAGGAGATGCGTTGGTTGGAATTGTCGGAGTTGGTATAAAGCATAAATTTTATTTTGTATAAAAAAGACCGTTTTAAGTTTAAACCGCTATATTTAATCTCAAAAAGGGTTATTTTTGTAAAAAAATCATGGCAACAGAAACAAAAAAAGAATATTGGACTGATATTATTCGGCAGAATCCTTCAATTTACGAAGGGAAATTTATCGTGCATACCGATAAGGACATCTTATTCGCCAGTGAAAACATGAAAGAAGCAGAAAATTTCTTAAAAAATAATACTGCCAATTATTCAAATATATCGGGTTTATTTCTTGTTCCTCATAATTTTGGAGCTATTCGCTTACTTATGTTAAAAATTAAAAGTTTAACGACAGGTGAATGGACACCTACGTACAAAGTAAAATTTATATTGGATGATGGAACGGAAAGCAATGTTGATATGATTGTTGACTCTGGCGCAGATGTTACATTTATTCCCAAAATTGTCGGAGAGCAGTTGGGTTTGGTTCGTGCGCCTCATGAATTCGTAGAAGAAGCCAAAGGCGTTGGCAGCCTTGTTCCGTATTTATTACGTCAAATGACAGTAGAAATTGAGGGGAAAACAATACAGATTCGCTTATTATGGGGACAAGATGAGCAAATAGAAGATGTACTTTTAGGGCGACTCGATGTTTTTGACCATTTCGACGTGTTGTTTTCTCAAAAAAAGAGAGAAGTTATTTTTATGCCAAATGATGATGATAATAATTCAGCGACGTAGTTACTTTTAAAAATTAGCCTAATACCCACCATTTAATACGTTTTATGAAATTCGACAAACCCATTCCTATCCAAAAAATCGCTGACCAACTGAAAGCAGAAATCATTGGCGACAATACACTCAACGCATTGGGTATCAATGAGATACATCACGTCAAAGTAGGTGATATTACTTTTTCAGATGTTAAAAAATATTTTGAAAAAGCCCTCAATTCTGCTGCCACGTTCATCATTTTGAATGAAAAACCCGATACCATTCCCGAAGGAAAAGTTGTCCTTATTCACCCGCAGCCATTTGAGGCTTATGACAACCTTGTGCGTCAACAGCGTCCATTTACCCCCCTCAGTATAGA
>JAYTMI010000407.1:0-5528 GCA_043728625.1 Saprospiraceae bacterium
GAGTACCATGTTCGGGGAACTTTTAAAGTTCCCCGAACATAAAGTTCCTCTCCTACAAACGAAGCGCGTCATTAGTAACGAAGTGAAAGAATCTGAATATATTGTTTGTTCAGATTCTTTCACTGCGTTACTAATGACAAAAAGCAGCATAAATCAATAAATAATATTTCCATAATTACTTTTTTATGGAAAGATTATTTATTATTGCACTCGATTTATATTTTACAAAATGCTAAACAATTGATTATAAGCATTTTGTAAGTTTTTCTATCAAAAACCATTATTCTTAAAACCTTTTCACATCATTATGAAAATAGGCATTACGAACCTCAAAGGCGGTGTCGGCAAAACGACCATTTCACAGAATTTAGCGGTTTGCTTCGCTAATATGGGTTTTAAAACCTGTATCGTGGATACCGATACCAACCAAAACTCGCTCGCATGGTGCGGTGTGCGTGACGAAAACTTGGCAAATATCACCGTTGTCGGGGCAACCGACCCAAAGGCTGTCGGCAAAACCGTAGAGAATATGCACCGCGATTACGATGTCGTTATCATTGACGGAACACCATCATTGTCTGAAATGACAACGCGCATTATTTTATCGTGCGATATTCTCCTTATCCCGATTTTGCCAAGTGCCCACGATTTTCGGGCTATGACACCCTTTTTTGAGCGATATGAACAAGCCCGAGAATTTCGTCCAGACATTCCTGCCTATTTCCTCATCAATCAGTTTTCACATTCTGGCAACATTTACAAAGGTATGCGCGAGGCGATTGCTGGTTTTGGGCTTGAAGTTTTGAAATCCAATGTCAACAAACGGGCGGCTTATGTCGAGACGGCATTGGATGGTCGCGGCGTTTATGAAAGTACGGACAACAAAGCAAAAAGCGAAATAATCGAGTTGACCCGCGAAATTTTAGATAAAGCAACGGAATTAGGTTTAATCAAATAAATTTTAAAAAAACACATAGACTCATAGGACACATAGCTTGGTTTCCTACTGAATGACAAAAGAGCTATGTGTTCTATGTGACTATGTGTTAAATTAATAACAATCATGGCAAAAAAAGAAATAGATTTCGCAAAATTGGCTTTACCTGGCAAGCCAATCATCGTCAAGAAAGATGATACTGAAAAAATGGTAGAGCAGGCTGTTCAAACAATACATGCAGCCGCAGCGGCTGCCTCCTCTCCTACGCCACCCGTTACGGCTCAAACGCTCATAGCAGAACCCGAAGTGGTGACAAATGAGGTCAAAAAAATCAGTTTGGATTTGCCCGTTGAGATATATAAGCATGTCAAAATGCACACCTTTACACGTACCATCACAATGCGTGAATATATGCTCGAACTCATTTATGAGGATATGCGCAGACGTGGCGCTTTGTGATTTATATTTTTACATAAATATTATTTAGGGTTTTAAATAAAAATACAAGCTGTGCTAATATTTCCGAGTGAAAAATATTTTGCATAAATATTATTTAAATAAAAACGGAAATAATATTTACACGAAATGCAAATATTTTATTGCTTTATGCTTGATTAATAAAACAGGAATGACAACGAATCACCCCCTAAGTATAAAAAGGTTTTTTTTTAGCTTACAGCCATTCCTAAGGATTTTATGCTACATTCGTAATTCAAAAATTGCGCTCGCTTAAAATCAAATTAATCTGCTTTTTACTCTAACCCCGTTTTAAAAAAATTAAGTATAACAGTTTGAAAGTTGTAATATTATTTCTATAAATATTATTTAAATAAAAACGGAAATAATATTTATTTAAATAATTAAATAATCCTTTCAAAAGAGTACAAAAACTAAAGCAAAAACTAAAATATTATTCACATAAATATTATTCACATAAAAGTGTAAATAATTTTTAGATAATTAAATAAATATTCTACTTCTTTTGCCGTATTGAGGGGAATAATACAACCAAAACATAAATGGCAGCAAAAAAGGACAATACAGGTGGCAGCACGACAAGCCGCATACTCAGTCGCTTAGTGGACAGCTCCATGACGATACGGATTGATCGGGCAGGTATCGAAGATGCGATTTTTCAACATTCGGCTTTGTGTCAAACGTTTTTACCGTACAGAAACCCAGGCGATGAAACGGTTATTTGGCAACAAAAACAAGGCAATGTCAGTCTTGCGGTGCAAGCAAATCATGCAGCAAATCCCTCAACAGGTGATTATGAGTTTGTAGGATTGCCGTATGGAACAAAGGCGCGTTTGATTTTGGCACATATCAATAGTGAAGCCATCAAATCGCAAAGCCGTGTCGTTGACGTTGAAGAAAGTATGACTGCCTTTATCAAAAAAATAGGTTTAGGCACAGACGGACGAACAATTAAGGAAGTGAAAGAGCAATTGCGCCGTTTGACTTCTTCCATTATCAGCATCAGTTATTTCAATGGCGAAGAAAGTTTACAGGTCAATATGCAAATTGTTAAGGCGTTTAACCTCTGGTTTCCGAAGAACGAGAAGAATAAAGTGATGTGGACTTCTAAGATTTTACTGTCCGAAGACTACTTCAACAGTTTGTCAAATCATGCGATTCCACTCGACGAAAGGGCATTAGCTGCTTTGTCACACAATGCCATGGCACTCGATATATATGCATGGCTCGCGCAACGTTTGCACCGCATTGACCCAAATAAGCCTGTTTTCATCGCGTGGCAAGTTTTGAAAGAGCAATTTGGCTACGGTTACGACCAAATGTTTAAGTTCAAACAGGTATTTAGGAAGACGTTACTGACTGTAAAATCGCAATACCCAGATGCACGTATCGAAGAGGATCCGAACAGAGGTTTGACTATGTTTCATTCGCCGTCGCCTATACCATCAAAATCAATACTAATACCTGATTTGTTCACAAAACTAACGTGAAGTTTGGTATAGAATTGAAACAATATGGTTTTCTGTGGTCTTATTTGTGCTTTATCAACGTGCAGTTTGGTATAGAGACAAAAATCTTTACGTGCAGTTTAGTATAGGTTATCCATGATTAAAGGTTTAGAAAGTTATCAACGTGAACTTTGGTAGTTTCCAATAAAAATATCCATATTTTAAAGTTATCAACGTGAACTTTGGTAGGCAAAAAAGGATTATTAACGTGAAGTTTGGTATGTTATTAACGTGAAGTTTGGTATGTAAACCTATATAGTAACCTTTATCTTTTTATTCCTATATAATTCGTCTAAAATGAATTTTTTTTATTGATGAAAAGAAAAAAAGGAGGGCAGCGAGCGGGGGCGGAAAATAGGTAAGGGCAACGTGAAGTTTGGTAGGGTTTTATATTTATAAAAATAAAATGAAAACTAAGAGATGACGACACAACAAGCAAAAAGCATTCCCCTCAGTATCCTACTGGAAAAATTGGGTTTTGGAGCCAGTAGAAGCAAACATAATGGAAACGATGTTTGGTACAAGTCTCCTTTCCGTCCACAAGAACGCGATGCGAGTTTTCATATCAACGTTCGAGAAAACGTTTGGTATGACTTCGGCTCTGGCAGTGGTGGCGATGTAGTTAAATTTGTTCAGTTGTTCAACAATTGTGATGTTTCTGACGCACTCGTTTTTTTAGAGGTCGTATTTCCAGAACAAAATAAGGTTGATGCACCTAAAAAACGCTTTGAAAAGCCCGATACATTGTCCTTGAAAAAGGCTCAAATAATCATTAACCCACATCTTATTACTTACCTAACTGAAGAACGTCAGATTGACCTAAAAACAGCGCAGAAATACCTTGTTGAAGTCATTTATACCCAAAAAGAAACGAATAAGGACTATTATGCCATGGGGATTGTCAATCGATCGGGTGGTTTCGAGATCCGCAACAAATACTTTAAGGGGTCTATCGTCGAAAAAGACATCACGATACTGAGGGGGGAGGAAAAGGAGAATAAAGTGTCCATTTTTGAAGGCATGTTCGATTTTTTAAGCGCAGTGAAGTATTATGGTAATACATTGACGGATGGCGAAGTTATCATCATGCACTCTGTTGCTTTCCAAAATACGGTGATTGACTACCTAAAATCACGTTCATTTTCGACGATTTTTACGTATTTTGACAATGATAGGGCAGGAGAGGAGTTGACTTTTTTGATAGGTAAACATTTCCCAACAGCGCATGAACCTTGCAGTGCTTTGTTCTATCCGTTTAAAGATTTTAATGCTTTTTGGGTGAATAAGAAATCTTAGATTTAGTAAGGTTAAATTGTTGTATGGTTTTTTATTTGTCATTTATTTAAAAACCATACAACAATTTAAAGTCATGCGTCTTATCTTTGTTTCACAACTTTTAAAACAGAAACATCAATGCCTTTTGTCCATTTAGCAAAATAAATACCACGTGGTAAATGTGTCAAATCAAGGCTAAATTGTTGACTATCAATATCTTTTTTAGAAAAATAGACTTTACCAGTCACGTCTATCACATCCATATTGTAAGGCTTGATCCCCTCAGTAATATCGGTTTCGACAATCAATTTTTCGGTAAATGGATTCGGATACACCCATACTTTTAGGGTCTTATCAAACAAGACACTTCTGATGGGCGAATAACCATACGTATTGTCATTATCCACTATTTTTAGACGGTAATATTGAATCCCTTTTTCAGGTTGTGCATCCATGAATTGATAGTGTTTTGGCTCTAAAGTAGTGCCATGCGCTTTGATTTGACCCATTGCTTTGAAGATTTGACCATCGTTACTGCGTTGTATTTCATAGTAGTTTGCATTCAATTCTGTTGCCGTTTCCCATAGCAAAAATGCAGAATTACCTTTTCGAGAAGCTGTAAATTTGGTCAATTCGACAGGTAAAAGTGAATTTTCACCACCGCCGCCAATCGCAAATTCGCCAAAAGCAGTGAGGTTCGTGCGGCGCGCAATATAACCCGATGCCATGGCACTGCCATTGCTGTGTATGCCTATCGTGCGCCATTGTTCGGACGGTAATGGACGATACAGTATCCGCAAATCCGAGGGGCGATTGATGCCAGGGTAGTTATTGAGCTTCAATTCCAACCTATAACTCGACATAAAATTGTTGGATATCGCCACCGTCCAAACGCCACAAGTGGCACATGTTGTTGTGATAGTGAAATTATTGTTATCTAAGATAGGCAACCCCCACGTAAGCGGGTCAGTAATTGTGTATTTTAACGACAAAAGTCCGCCGCCATTCTGCTGCTCAGCAATCACACGAGCCTCAAGAAAAGCTGACGCTGTGCCAACAGGAAAACTAACCGTATCGGGATTGTTGACCCAACGTCGGATAGTGCCATTATAAAAATAGGCGGAATCACTGCCGCCAATAAGCGGAACAAGGTTCGTGATAGACGTGCCAAGTGTTATCGTATTACCCAACAAATTAATCTTCCCCAACTGTATATTCAATTCATTTTCAACGGTTAGGTTGCTCAAAATGGATACATTTTTTCGGTTTTTAATCAAAAGGCGTTCATATTGCCCCGAGCCTTTGAGTCGCTGTGTATCATTGGCTTCCAG
>JAYTMI010000408.1:0-7284 GCA_043728625.1 Saprospiraceae bacterium
GAATTATCGGCATCGGTCACAAGTGCAATATTTTGCAGATACGTTGACAGCGATTTGTCGGGCATAATGATATCGTCTGTTACTTCGTCTGAGTCCGCAAATTCTGAAACCGCATCGAGCAAAGCATTCACATTTTCAAGCCGCGCAATGCCTTCCATAGATGTATCCTGCTTCAAAGTATCCATCATCGTGGACTGTTTCACAACATAAGAAGCAATTTCATAAGCATTGGATTTCAATGACTTATGTATAAACGCTTTCATCATAGCTACAAAATTTTGAAGCGCATTTTTCTCTCTGGCTGTTCCTTCATATTCAGGTAAAGTCTGCCACAACGTCTGCGATTTTGAAGCCGCTAAATGCGCTATTTTTTCCAAAGTCGCATCTCCAATACCTCGTCTTGGCGTATTAATGATGCGACGCAAAGCCTCGTCGTCGTTCTGATTGATGATGAGCCGAAGGTAAGCAATAACGTCTTTAACCTCTTTTCGAGCATAAAAAGACATGCCCCCATAGACCCGATAAGGGATATTTAAGCGGCGCAAAGACTCTTCAAAAGGGCGGCTTTGGGCATTGGTTCTATACAAAATAGCAAAATCAATATTACGGAAATGGTAGCGATTTTTTTGCTCCGCAATCAAATCAGCGATGCGTTTTGCTTCCTCTTGATCGCTTTGGGTTTTTAGTATTTTAATTTTCTGACCATCTGTTTTACTCGTCCAAATCGTCTTTTGAATTTGACGTTTGTTGTGCGAAATAACATGATTAGCCGCTTCAACGATGTGTTGCGTTGAACGGTAATTTTGCTCTAACTTAAAGGTTTTAAGACCATTAAAGTCTTTTTTAAAATCTAATATATTGTCAATCGTCGCTCCTCGGAACGCATAAATTGATTGCGCATCATCACCCACAACGCACACGTTTTGTGGACTATTTGGGTATAAAACCAACTTTTTGACAATAGAATACTGCAAATAATTGGTGTCTTGAAATTCATCAACCATCAAATAGCGAAACCGTTGACGATACTTGTCGGCGACTTCAGGGTTTTGATGCAACAAACGGTAGAGTTGATACAACAAATCATCAAAATCCATCGCACCTGCACGCTGGCAACGTATCACATACTCCGTATAAATCTTATGTAAAAATGGACGTTTGGTTTGCTTATCCTGAGCCATTAACTCGGCATTCTGCTCATAAGCCTTTGGCGGAATGAGGTTCGATTTTGCAGAAGAAATACGGGTCAAAATGGCATTTTCGTTATATTGGTCTTTGCTGAGGTTCAATTCCTTTATAATATTGCGTAAAAGACTTTTAGAATCGTCGGAATCGTAAATGGTAAAGTTAGATGGGTAGCCAATTTTGTCAGCCTCCCCCCTCAGTATCCGAGCAAAAATAGCGTGAAAAGTGCCCGCCCACACTCTTTGCGCCTTCGTGCCTACGACTTTTTCGATACGGTCTTTCATCTCTCTGGCAGCTTTGTTCGTAAACGTCAATGCCAATATTTCCCACGGTGGAACGCCTTTTTCAATCAGATGAGCAATACGGAAGGTCAAAACACGGGTTTTACCCGAACCCGGACCTGCGACAACAAGGACAGGACCTTCCGTTGTTGTAACCGCACCGCGTTGGACATCATTGAGTTGTTCGAGATAAGCAGACATATTTTAGATTTATTATTTCAAGATTTCAGATTTACTGCAAAATAAAACATTTATTTTGACAAAAATTGTTTGTTTTTCAAAAAAATACTGAGGGGGCGTGTAGAATCCGCAAAGTTACAACAAATCCGTTTGACCAAAAATGGAATCGCAAAAGTTGCGGATAAAAAGTGAAGAAACATTAAAGGGCTTCCCAATTTAACAGTGAAAATGTACAAAAAACCACTGTTTCTATTTTTTTCAAAAAATGATTCAAATTATTTTGTTATAACCCATTGAAAATCATAAGTTTGTACTTCGGTATTAATAACACATTGAGTTTTTAACCAGAACAAACCTACTTTTCTAATCATGAAAAATTTTTTATTTATTATCCTCGTTGTCGTTGCAGCTGTATTGTTGTGGGCGATTCGTGCTCAGGCTTATGCAAGTGGACTCGTTTTTTCATTGGGTCTTGTTGCTACCGCATTGTTGGGCTACTTGATTGCAGATTATTTCCTTAAGATTGACAAAAAATCCTTGGAAAATAATCTTCATGTATCACAAAAAGAAAATCAAGCACTTAAAGAACGTGTGGATTTACTGCAAAAACAGATAAATACGATAAAGCCAAGTGCCGAAATAGAGCAATTTGAGCAGCGAATTGCCCTTTTGGAAGAACAAAAGAACAAACTTGATGGCATGTCTCGCGCTCAAACTGCCGAAATCTCCAGCCTTATTCAAAAATTAGAGACATTGCAAAACAGCCATGCTAAACTCCAAGAAGACTCTGCTGTTACGATTGAAACGTCTCACTCACAAGTCCTCGCACTGCAAGAAGAAATCAATTCCAAAACATTGAAAAATCAAGCATTGGTTGATGAAAACACGGCTTTACACACTCAAAACACGGCTTTAATAGAAGAATTAAACGCTAAAATTACTTCTGATACTGAGGGGGGTGAAATTGGGATCGCTTCAGACGATTCTGTTGTGACAAGCAGAGGTTTGGACATTACAGACTTGGAAAATGACGACGATGATGACGCGCCAACCGATTTTGGTACGTCTGACAACCTTCAAGCCATTGACGGCATTGGTGAAAAGGTATCTGCTGTACTGAAAGATGGGGGCATTTCGACTTGGGAAATATTGTCTATGACATCACCTGAACGGTTGCGTGTTGTACTCGATAATGCAGGACTTAATACCATATACCCAACAAGCTGGCCAGAACAAGCCCGCCTTTTAGTTCATCGAGAGTTTTCAAAATTGAAAAAATACAAAGCACATATTGCTGGAGAATGATTTAATAGTGAATGGTGAATTTAAGATATTGGTTGTCAAGGTTTTATGGTTTTAAATTGTACTTTTTACTGTTTTTTAAGATAATAAAAGAAGGGCTGTTCCAAACGGGCAGCCTTTTTAGTATCGCTGAAACAATCATTTACTTGTTTTCCCAATTTTGAAAAAAAATTCTTCATTTTCATCTTTTTGCAAAATATATGGTACCCCCTCAGTATTTTTATGCCAAATTTTATTGAATCATTCTAAAAATAAAACCTAAATATGTCAGATACAACTGAATTTCGACCGTGGTTGAAAAACTACCCTCCGGGTATGCCTGCGAACATTAATGCAGATGCCTATCCAAATTTACTTGCCATTCTTGAAGAGACTTTTAAAAAATATCGGTATAAAAGAGCCTTTACCTGTATGGGTAAAGAAATGACGTTTGACGAAGTGGATAAAGCGAGCCGCAATTTTGCCGCTTACTTGCACTCACGTGGCTTGGAACCGGGGGATAAATTGGCTATTATGATGCCCAATGTCTTACAATATCCGATTGTATTGTTCGGGGCATTACGGGCGGGCATGACAATAGTGAACACCAATCCGCTTTATACGCCGCGCGAAATGAAGTATCAATTCACGGATTCAGGCGCAAAAGCCATTGTTGTGTTGGAGAACTTTGCCGCTAATCTGCAAGAGATCATTGGAGAGACACAGATTAAAACGGTCATTATCACCAGTATTGGTGAGCTTTTAGGCGGTTTGAAAGGAATGATTACCAATTTTGTGGTTCGCCGTGTCAAAAAGATGGTGCCTAAATTCAATATCCCAAATACCGTTACGGTCAAACATGCTATTAAAGAAGGGGCGAAATTTGAACCCAAGCCTTTCAATTCCAAGCCAGAAGAGGTGGTAGCGTTGCAATACACAGGCGGCACGACGGGCGTTTCGAAAGGTGCGATGTTGACTAATAGGAATTTGGTTGCCAATATGCTTCAAATGCGGTCTTCTTCAAGCATTATGTTGAAAGATGATGGCTCAGAAGTGGCTTTGTGTCCACTGCCTTTGTACCATATATTTTCTTTTACGGTCAATTGCATGGGGCTTTTTAGTTTGGGCGCCATGAATGTGTTGATACCGAATCCACGCGATTTGCCTTCCGTTATTAAAGAAATGCAGAAATATAAACCTTCGGCGTTTATCGGCATCAATACCTTGTTTAATGCGCTTTTGAATCATCCTGATTTCGTCGCATTGGATCATTCTAATATGAAATTAACGTGTGGCGGTGGTATGGCTGTTCAAAAAGTCGTTGCTGAAAAGTGGCACGCTGTTACGGGCTGTCCATTGGCAGAAGGATGGGGCATGACGGAAACGTCTCCTTGTGCGTCAACGAATCCGCCTGATGGTTCTGGAAAATTAGGGACAATTGGTATGCCTTTACCGTCAACGGATATGCGTATCGTGGATGAAGCAGGAAACGTGATGCCCATTGGTGAGGTTGGTGAAATCCAAATCAAAGGACCGCAAGTGATGAAAGGTTACTACAACCGCCCCGAAGCGACTGCGGAAATGATAAAAGACGGTTGGATGAGTACGGGCGACATTGGCATTATGGATGCAGACGGTTATTTCAAAATCGTTGACCGTAAGAAAGATATGATTTTAGTCTCTGGTTTCAATGTCTATCCTAATGAAATTGAAGACGTTATCATGATGCACCCTAAGGTTTTGGAAGTGGCTGCGGTCGGCATCAAAGACGACAGATGTGGTGAAGTACCCAAGGTTTTTGTCGTCAAAAAAGACAATTCGTTGACAGAAGAAGAAATTATTGAACATTGTCGAAAAAACTTGACAGCTTACAAAGTGCCACGTCATATTGAATTTAGAAAAGAATTGCCTAAGACAAATGTGGGTAAGATATTGCGGCGAGAGTTGCGGGATTCGTAGTTACACAAATAAGATAAATAATTTAAAATCAAGTTATTGTGCATACTATTTTATGTAACATGATGTTTTTTGTTTTATGATAAAGAAAAAGTGCCGCGATACTGAGGGGGTATCGCAGCATCTTTTTTTAGAATCGATATTTAACTTTGATTTTACCTTTGGTAGCAGTAATTGGCTTATAAATCAAGTGATGAATTTGGTCATAAGCATCTAACTGCAATTCGGTATTTAAACTACCTTCATTAATTTGACACCCATCTATACTAAATGAGCCATTTGTTTCACTTGATATTTGTAATTTTAAAGTAAAAGGACTCTCGTCATTAGATTCTAATATAAATTCTTGTGGACGAGAGCAATCAGAAATTTCTATTTCTTTCCATCCACAGCTATATATAATTGTCGTTATTAAAAATAATGTCATTAAAAATAATAGATTTTTCATTTTATATTTTTATTGGTTTGTAGGCACAATTTGAGTTATACCCGGAATTATTTCATTATTTTGGTCTAAAGGCTTTAAATATCTTAGCTCTCCATTATCTAAAGCTCGCTTTATTTTTACCTCTAATGGTGATGTATCGGGATTTAACGGACTTACGTTTTCTCCGTAATATTGCCCAACTGAATTATTAAATAAATCCATTTGTTTTTCTAACGCCTTATTTAAAGGAGTGTTAGTTTCATGTGCTTCACCAAATAAATTGGCATAATAACGTCCAGCATACAAAGCGTTTAAAGCATTAAAATATGCGTGCCGAAAAGCATCAGATTTATCATTATGCCCTGAATGACCCATTATATTTTTAGTTTTTTGTTCAGCAATTTTTTTGTTTGGCAATATTTTTAAAGCTATTTTTGGATATAGGGAACAAAGTGTTTTCTCTTCAGACGTTAAATCCCAAAAAGAAGGGTTTTCAGTAGGGGTGAAGATATTCAAAGTTTCAACCCATGCGTTTGTACCAATGGCAGGAAATCCGGCATTTCTTTGAGCATCAAAAAAGTTGTCATCACTTGTTAATAGTCCAAGATAATCAATAAAAACATCTAAATCAATAGTAGAAGGAATCAAAGTCATCAACATGGCTTTATTTTGCCAAGTAAATCCATCTCGTGCATTCAAAAAGGCTTCTGTTGCTTGTAATAAAGTTTGGTTATATTTCAAATAATCAAGCCAAACGTCTTCTAAACCATTATTGATGTATTTTATCCTTAGAGCATTCATTTCACCTGCTGTAAAGACAGATGGCGGTAATATGCCGCCAACACCACCGCCACCAGAAGAAGAACCAATAGAGCCACTCGATCCAGTACTGCCAACACCACCAGCAAGACCAGTACCTGGGTCAGGTGGACAATCTGTTGAGGTAATTTGAAACTCAACAAGACAATCTAACAATGAGGAGATACCTGCTTGCCAAACAAATTCATAGATACAATAGTTGGCACTTTGAGTGGTGCAGGTTCTGGGATGAATACTATTCGTTCGTATATCTAAGGAAGCAGTTGCAGTGCCAACTATTTGACCATTCAAAACTTTGTAACCAAAAAGAAACCGTCCATTGATGTCAAGATAAATAATATCTCCTTTGAAATCATTTAATCGATATTTCCCATCTGTGGCATTGTGGTAATCTCTATCTGCAACATAAATCATAAAAGCACCTATAAGATTGTTTGCAGAGTCGCGGGATATCAAAAGCCTTGTTTCTGCATGTCCGCCAGAAATACCTTTATTAAGAGGCATTACTAAAAATTCTTTACCAAATAGATTATAGTCATTAATCGCCCCTTGCCAAATAGGAGAAGCATTAGTTAAAATCAGTAAACTGTCAAATGCGGAATTAGGAGAAGTATTTAAAGTGGTTTGTTTTTCAAACCATTGTTTAGCGTCCTCTACTTTAATAGAGGTGGATTGTGAAGTCACCAATTCTTTCTTTTTCGAATTGAATACATCTTCGTCTTTGTCAAGTTGGGTAAAAAAAAGATTTTCTTTGCGACATCCACTCAAAAAGGCGACTAAACTAAGCGCAAAGCATAGGATTAACGTTGGGACGTTGGGACGTTGGGACGTTGGGAAAAATTGTTTGCTAAACATAAAGATACGGTTTTTAAAATTAAAAATAAATATTAAAAATTCGGCATGAATGTATAACAATATAAGGAAGTGGTATAGCTTTTTTTATTAATTTTTCAAGAATTATTACAAATCGTCATTTTGTCTCGAAATGAGTTAAAATACTGAGGGGGGGAAAACGTGTACGTTTTCCCCCCTCAGTATTTTAACTCATTTCTTACTTCACAACCGTTATATCCCCTCGATAAAGCAGTTTTTGTCCGTCTTCAAATTCCGCTTCTATGAGATAGATATAAACACCAGAGTCAACTGTACGGTTTC
>JAYTMI010000409.1:0-12599 GCA_043728625.1 Saprospiraceae bacterium
ACGAACATTAAAGATGAAAAAGTGGCTTATGCCGTCAAGGAAAGTAAAAATCGTGTGCAAAGCATGGCTTTGATTCACCAAAACCTCTACAATGAAGGCAATATCAAAGGCATCAAAATGGATGATTATATTCAAAACTTAGCCAAAAGCCTTTTTGATTCTTATAATATCAAGCCCGAGCAAATAAAACTGACCACAGATATTGACCCCCTCAGTATAGACGTGGATACCGTCATTCCTATCGGCTTGACACTCAATGAATTGATTAGTAATTCCTTGAAATATGCGTTTAACAACCAAGAGACAGGTGAAATCACCGTTGTTTTGAAACAAAACGGCAAGGATTTACTCTTGAAAGTCAAAGACAACGGCAGGGGGTTTAAAGAAGGGTATGACCATCAAGGCAACTCCTTTGGTTTTAAAATAATAAAAGCATTTGCACAGAAATTGAAAGCTAAATTGGACGTGTATAATGACAACGGGGCTTGTGTGGAAATGCGGATTACTAAATATAAATTGGCATAAAACAGAAAACAATGAGCGAATTTAAAATATTAATCGTCGAAGACGAACCGATTATTGCGGAACATATCGCCGTTTATCTCAACAATGCCGACTTCGTTGTTTCTGGCATTGCCTATGATGATGAAGATGCCAAAACAGCTTTAAAAAACAATACACCCGATGCGATTATTCTCGACATTAACCTCGATAGCGAGACGGATGGCATCGAAATCGCCGATTTTATCAATAAAAACTACCGATTGCCTTTTCTTTTCCTCACGTCTTACGCCGATAGAGAAACTTTAGAGCGTGCCAAAGCCGTTGAGCCTTGGGGTTACATCGTTAAGCCTTTCAATGAAAAGACTTTACAGGCTTCATTGGAAATGGCAATCTCCAATTTTGCCAATCGAAGCAATCAACACCATCCAAAATTGAATTTTGAAAAGATAAACAAGCATATTTTAACCCCCCTCAGTGAACGCGAGTTTGAAGTGCTTCAATTGATTTATGAAGGCAAAACCAATCAACAGATTGCGGATGCTATTTTCGTTTCCGTGAATACCATTAAGAAGCATATCAACAATTCTTATCTTAAAATAGACGCTGTGTCTCGTGCGTCAGCTATTACGCGTCTAAGAAGTTTGATGGTAAAATAATAAATCACCCTTTGGGGTAAGAGAAATCTTTTAAGAAGGACGCAACTTTGTATCATCCATTAAAGATTGATTGATTCGGGTTAAGTATTTGCTAATTATACCCATGTTATACCCATGTTCGGGGAACTTCAAAGTTCCCCGAACATAGTAGCCAACTATATCTGGTGCTTCGTCAAAACGTAGCCCCTCAATTTTTCTTTTATTCACTTTTAAAAACCTAAAATGAAACAATTAATCATTGTATGCCTACTGTTTTCTCTTGCCACACTCAATTGCAGCACCACACAACGACCTGCGCCGAGAGCCGATTGGCGTTTCATTGCCGACAAATGGGTCAATTATGGTCTCGACCGCGATGTGATTCTGTTAGGTGACTTAAAAGACGATTTTCGACAATTGAAAATCCGTGTCACCGACGCACCATTGAAGATTTACGACATGAAAATCCATTTTGACAATGGCGATGTGCAAGATGTGTCTTTAAAATTGTTATTTCGGCAAGGCGACGAAAGCCGGATCATTGACCTCAACGGCGGTTTAAGACATTTACGCAAAATCGAATTCTGGTACGAAACCAAAGGTGCTAGAAAAGGCAAAGCCCGCGTAGCGGTTTGGGGCAAACGATAATCTAAATTTCAATCACTTTTAAAATATAAAATCAATGAAAATGAAGCAATCATTCTTGACAATTCTCATTATTTTACTCCCCCTCAGTATTTTTGCTCAACGCTTCGATGTGAAATTCAATTTCGATGGGGCTGCCCGCGAGTTCATCGTTGTCAAACCCAGTGGGGCTGTCCCTACGGGTGGTTATCCTGTTGTATTTATGTTTCATGGCTCAAGCGGCGATGGGGAACAGTTTTACAACACCTCGAAATGGAAAGAAAGAGGTGAAATAGAGAAATTTATCACCGTTTTTCCAACAGCTTTGAAGTATTGTGTTTTAAATTTTGCGAATAATGTTCCTGCTGTCACAACTAAGTGGAACAACGGCAATTTGCAAGAAGACAAATGCCCCAATGTGACGCAAGTGTTTAAAGATGATGTCAAATTCATCCGTAAAATGGTGGATACCATCAAGTTAACTTTTACGGTGAATCCTAAAAAGGTATTTGCATCAGGCTTTTCAAACGGTGGGGCGATGGTAGCGAAGTTGGCAATAGAGGCTTCAGACGTTTTTGCCGCCGTCGCAAACAATGGTTCCATGATGAGTGCATTGGATTCGAGCAAACCAGTCCGCCCCATTCCTATTTGGTCAATGGTCGGCTCATTAGATGATAGATTTACGACGGCAATAGGTATTCCAGAGATTCCATTTGGCGGCGACAGCGTTTTAGGATATATGCGCGGCGGTATCAACAGGTTTTTAGTCTGCGAAAGTTTGTCGCAAACCTATACCAAAAACAATACGACGCGTACCAATACCTTTATTTTTAGTCAACCATTGATTCCGACTAACAACAATCGCTATCTTTTCACGCTTGTAAAAGATATGACACATCAGTTTCCCAACGGTGACAACTATCCACTTGTTGCAGCTGATTTGCATTGGGAGTTTTTCAAGCAATCGGTGACAACGGCTGTTAAAGAAGTGCAATTAAGTGACAATCATGTGAATATTTATCCCAATCCATCGGGCAACCAGATGACAATTGATTGGTTAGACAATACTGAGGGGGGTAATTTTGATGCAGCCGTTTACAATATGCTTGGACAACCCGTTTATGCCGTCCATAATCAAGTCAACCCTCAATTTACTTTAAGAAAAGAGACGATAGGAACAGGTTTTTTTGTTGTAAAAATCAATCAAGGGCAAAGATTTGTTACCAAACGTATTGTTTTTGAATAGTAGGTACAACCTTCCGAAGGTTCCAAACCTTCGGAAGGTTTAAATATCCACCAACGCCGCCGCTTCTTCGCCGACTAAACTACCAATCGCTACGCCCATACCGCCCATACGCACCGCCACTACGATATTGGGCGATACACGCTTGATTATCGGTTTCTTTTGACTGCCAATACCCAAGATACCACTCCACCAACTCTCAATTTCAAAGGGCGTGTCGGGCAGAATAACCTCTGTAAGTAATTGTTTCAGTGCGTTTTGTATCAATTCAGTCGTACCAAACGCATCGGTCATTTCATTGCCCATAGCCAAGTTACGCCCACCGCCAAGAAGCAAACGATTGCCGACATTTCGGAAATAAAAATAACCTTTGTCGTAGTGAAAACAGCCTTTTATAGCTAAATTGGGAATTGGTTTGGTGATTAAAACTTGATTGCGGGCGGGTATTACTTCAAGATGCGGCATCAAATGTCGTGCAAAACCATTTGTCGCCACCACGACTTTTCTAACTTTAAAATCCCAACCGTCTTCAGTTTCTAAAATGACCCCCTCAGTATCATCAGTGATTTTATTGATTTTTAAACCATTGAAAATCAAGATGTTCTGTTCTTTGGCAAGACGTAATAAGGTTGTCATCATGCGCCCTGTATCAATTTGTCCTTCAGATTTATTCCAAATCAAATTGGGCAAGACGTTTTTAAAACCAAAGCGTTGTTTCAACACTTGGTAATTGTCCTCACAACCGATGATGGAATGGGTATTTTTATTAAAATAGGACAAAGAATCCATACATTTTTCAAAAACACCACCCTCAGTATTTTTGAAAATTTCAAACCCACCGTAGGCTTCATAGTTCATATTCGCATCGCCAACACGTTGCCGCAAGCGTGAAAGACCACGAAAACGCTGCTCAACTAAGGAAAAAACGGTGTCTTCGCTATGGTGTTCTAAATCATCGAGTAGCTCGGTGATACTGCCGAAGCAAGCGAAACCGGCATTGCGCGTGCTTGCACCCGTAGGCATTGCCCCGCGCTCGATGACAGCAATGCGCCATGTCGCATCACGTTCACGCAAAGCCAAAGCAGTGGAAAGTCCGACAATACCGCTACCGATGACAGCGACATCAATATTGTTAAAGAAACTATCGCGCTCCCAAAAGCTCAATGTAGTTGGTTGGTTCATGTCCGTTAATGGTTATTCGTAATTAGTTGTATCCATATATTTCACAAAAATAGAAGCCCCCTCAGTAAAACAGCTTAATTTAAGACAAAACTTCGATGAAAATACTGGTTTAATCTAATTCATGTCTTTTAGAAACCCCTCCCAATTGAATTTTGTTACCTTTGCGGCGTTTTCAGACGTTTTTGAAAAAATAAAAATTTAAATAATCACTAATCATCATTTTCTATGAGTTTAGCCATGTTGGGGCAGTTTCTTTTGAGTTTGTCCCTTTTAATAGTTTTACATGAGTGCGGTCATTTTTTCCCTGCTCGTTGGTTCAATACCCGTGTTGAAAAATTTTATTTGTTTTTTGACCCTTGGTTTTCTGTTTTTAAAAAGAAAATTGGCGATACTGAATACGGCATTGGCTGGTTGCCTTTGGGCGGCTATGTCAAAATCAGTGGTATGGTTGACGAAAGTATGGACACAGAAGCCCTCAAACAACCTGCGCAGCCGTGGGAATTTCGTTCAAAAAAAGCTTGGCAACGCCTTATTATTATGATTGGCGGTGTGACGGTCAATATTGTCCTCGGATTTCTTATTTTTGGTATGATGGCTTGGCACTATGGCGAGGACTATTTGCCAGCATCAAGTGTCAAAGACGGTATTCAAGCGGACTCGCTGGGTATGCAGTTGGGTTTGAAGTCGGGTGATAAAATCATCAGTGTTGGCGGCAAACCTTTTGAGAAATTTGACGACCGCGTGGTTCTTCGGGGCATCGTTTTCGATGGTTCGCGGACTATGGAAGTTGAGCGCGATGGTCAAAAACGTATCATTAATATTCCTGATGATGCAGTCAATACCTTGACAAAATTTGAAAATAAAGACAAATCCTTGTTTTATCCACGTGTGCCATTTGTTGTTGGAGAGGTTGTCAAAGATGCGCCGGCTGAAAAAGGGGGTTTGCAAGTTGGCGATCAAATCTTATCACTCAATGGTCAAGACATGGTTTATCTGCATCGCTACGAAACTTTCATCAATGAGTTGAAAGATAAGAAAAACACGCCACTTGACCTCAAAATACTGAGGGGTAAGGATACGGTCGAATTAAAGTTTTCGACAAATGAAGATGCTAAAATTGGACTGCGTCCTGAAACGGATTATGCAAAATTAGGTTTTACTTTAGAGCATAACTCATATACACTCGCACAGGCTTTGCCGATGGGTGTGACACGCGGAACGGACTTTTTGGTCAACCAAATCAAAGCCTTTGGCAAAATGTTTAAAGGTGAAATCAAAGCGAAAGAGAGCGTCGGCGGTTTCAAATCCATTGCTCAAATGTTTGGAAAGACATGGGATTGGCAGCGTTTTTGGCTTATGACGGCAAGTTTGTCCTTGATTTTAGGGTTTATGAATCTTTTGCCGATACCTGCGCTCGATGGTGGTTACGTCGTTTTTCTGCTTTGGGAAGTCTTTACGGGTAAGCGTGTTAGCGACCAATTTATGGAAAAAGCTGTGACATTCGGTTTTATGCTGTTATTAGCTTTAATTGTTGTTATTAATTTCTGGGATTTTATTCGTTGAGAAATTTGATGCAAAAAATTAAAGAAAAGATAGTGGAAATGTTACCTTTGCCGCCGAAATTGTCGGTTAAACGCTGATGTAGCATTTCAAATTAAGAAAAATCAAAAAATTTATTTAAAAAAATTTTTACAAGAATCATGGCAACTATTGCAGAAAAAGTCACGAAAATAATCGTGGACAAATTAGGTGTTGACGAAACAGAAGTTACACCTGAAGCAAGTTTCACTCAAGACTTGGGTGCAGACTCACTCGATACGGTAGAATTGATTATGGAATTTGAAAAAGAATTCAATCTCTCTATTCCGGACGAACAAGCTGAACAAATAACCACAGTCGGTCAGGCGATAACCTATTTGGAAAAAGAGGCAAAATAATGCCGAACCATTAGGCTGCAGACATCTGTATCAACATCCACAAACTGAATGGTTTTACCTTCGGTTTGTGGATTTTTTTTGATTTTAACTTCTTTTAACCGCAATACGGTACGAATCAACGTTTGAATTTTCAATATTTTTTTAGCTTTGCTCCCGTTTTGCAGAAAGATTTCATAGTTCATCATTTATCATTCATATTTTAATAATGAATTCATACAAAAAAGGAACAAATCTCGTCGGTTGGCTCACGTTTGCCATCACAGCAACTGTTATGTGTATGTCGGTAGAACGGACGGGCAGTCTTTGGGACTGCGGTGAATTCGTTGCGGGATGTTACAAACTTCAAGTCGTCCACCCACCAGGCGCACCTTTATTCTTGATGATTGGCAAGCTGGCAACGGTTATTGGTGAGATGTTTTCAAATGACCCCTCAGTAATTGCCTTTTCTGTTAACCTTATGTCAGGTATTTGTACCGCTTTGGCGGCTATGTTTGTCTGTTGGACAACCATGATTTTAGGCAAAATCGCCTTGACAGGTCGTGAAGAAGAACCAGACAGTTCACAGTTTATCGCCTTAGCAGGTGCAGGTTTGGTTTCAGGTTTGTGTACGGCTTTCGCTTCTTCTATCTGGTTTTCAGCTGTTGAAGGTGAGGTTTATGCCATGTCAACGATGTTTACAGCCTTGACTTTGTGGGCGATGATAAAATGGTACAATCAACCCGATACGCATGAAGCGGATCGTTGGATGCTTGTTTCTGTTTATGCAGCAGCCCTCAGTATTGGTGTCCACTTATTGAGTTTGTTGACTTTTCCAGCGTTGGCTTTGTTCTATTATTTCAAAAAAACAGAGAAACCTACTTGGAAAGGCATGGCAATCGCAGGTATTATTGGCGTTTTGTCCATCACTGTTCTACAATCACTCATTATTACAGGCATCCCTGCTTTGTGGGGTATGCTCGAAATCTTCTGCGTCAATTCATTGGGTTTGCCTTTTACGATTCCAAGTTTGATATTGACTTTGGGCATTATTGGCGGTTTGACTTATTTTGGTTTGCGTTTGGCGCACCGTCGTTCTAATGCGACTTTGCAAAATATCATCTTAGGTTTGGCATTTTCAGCCATTGGTTTTTCATCAATAGGTATGGTTTTGTTGCGTGCAAATGCTAATCCACCGATTAATATGAACAACCCGAGCGACCCCATTCGCGTCATTCCTTACCTCAATCGTGAGCAATATGGCGAGCGTCCTTTGCTTTTTGGACCTCAATTTAATGCAAAACCAAGTGGTCAAGAAACAGCTGACCGTTACGGACGTGTCGGCGATGAATACAAAGTCGTTGACCGCAAAACGGATTATACCTTCGACCCAGCAGACAAAGTGTTTTTCCCACGCATGGGTCATTACGAAAGCGACCGTTCGCCTTATTATAAAATTTGGATGGACGTTCCACAACAGCAAGAAATCGGCAGCGACCGTCCGAACACCTTTGACAACTGGTCGTTCTTCTTCCGTTATCAAGTCGGATGGATGTATGTGCGCTACTTTATGTGGAATTTTGCAGGACGCCAGAACTTCGACCAAGGCTTCGGTGGTTGGGACAAATCGAAAGGCAACTGGGAATCGGGCATTACTTTCCTCGACAAATGGCGGCTTTTTGATTATAAAGATGCACCGAGTTGGCTGAAAGATGATGCTTCGCGCAACCATTATTTTCTATTGCCTTTGCTATTCGGTCTGTTTGGTTTGGTGTGGCATTATGGCAAAAAGCGATATGACATGATGGGGCTTTTGGCTCTGTTTATCATCACAGGTATTGGTATTATCGTTTATACGAATGAACCACCGAATGAGCCGCGTGAGCGTGACTACGTTATCGTTGGTTCTATTTTTACTTTTGCGATTTGGATAGGCATGGGTGTTCTGGCGGTCTTTGATTTGCTGCGCGACTTCAAGCTGTCTTCAAAACTGGCTGCACCTATCGCAAGTGCGCTCGTCCTCGTTGCGCCCATCCTGATGGGTACGCAAAATTTTGACGACCATAGCCGCGCAAAACATACAGCATCAAGAGATTATGCAAATAATTTCTTACAATCTGTTGACCCAAATGCCATCATTTTTACCTATGGTGACAACGATACTTACCCGCTTTGGTATGCCCAAGAGGTGGAAGGCATCCGTAGGGACGTGCGTGTGGTCAACCTATCATTGATTGCTGTGGATTGGTATATTGACGGCTTGCGCCGAAAAGTAAACGAATCGCCCGCCGTCAAAATGACTGTGCCACAAGCCGCTGTAAGAGGTATGCTGCGCAATCAGTTACCGATTCAAAATGGTGAAAACGAAATGAGTATCACCGATTTGATGAAGTTTTTAGGCGAAAACCACCCTGTGCCAACGCAAGGCTATACTTTTGAGTCCTATGCACCGACGCATAAGATTTTCATTCCGATTGATAAAGAATTAGCGGTGAAAAACGGCATTATTTCGGCGCAAGACACGGGTGTATTGGATAAAGTTTCGTTCACTTTGCCTGGCAATTATATCATCAAAGATGATTTGGCAGTTTTAGATATCATTGCCAACAACGCCAACGAGCGTCCGATTTATTGGGCAGTCACTTGCCGTCCTGAAAAAATGGAAGGGCTTGATGACTATATGCAGTTGGAAGGTTTGGCAACACGTTTCATTCCTATCAAGTCAACAAGCGAGCGTTCATTTGGCATCATCGGTAATGGTCGTGTCGCAACGGATAAGGTTTTTGACCGTATCACAAATAAGTTCCGTTGGGGTAATTTTGATAAAGAAAAGACTTTTATCTCTAAATACTATCAACCGAGCGTTCAAACGACTCAGTTTGTCATCCTTCGTGCCGCTATGGAAATGGTGCGTAAAGGGGATAAAGAAAAAGCGGCGTTATTGGTTGACAAGATGTTCGAAGCTTTTCCGAATATGAACTTCCCTTATGGTTCGCAAACGATGTACTTCCTCGACGCATACATACAAGCAGGTGCGTATGACAAAGCGAAAAAGCACATCATTATCTTAGCGGACAATTTGGCGGCAAACCTTAAATTCTACAACTCTTTGAGTCAAGAAGATCGCAGTGGTTCTTTTGGACAAGACTATCAAAGCGATATGCAGACCAAAGAGCAACTCATCGCCCTTGTCACTCGTGCGGGTGACGTGGCTTTAAAAGATGAATTGGAGAAGAAATTTGGTGCTTATAAATTACAACAAGGGTTGAAATAAGACCCCCCTCAGTATTTTTGATATAAAAACGCCTTGCTCGGTTTCGGGCAAGGCGTTTTTTATTAAACACAATTTTAGTATTTTCTTTAACTTAGCCCAAAATTTCAAGAAATGATAATCGAATTACACAATTTCGGACCTATTGAACGCTTTACTTTTGATACAGAAAAGCAGATGTACTTTATTTTCGGTGAGAATAATTTAGGGAAATCGTATGCGATTTCGGCTGTGTATTTGATTTTGAAGAATTGGAAGAAAGCGAAGGAATTACGTTATTCATTTGATGTTAGTGAATGGAATTATTCAGAAATTAAAAAGAAAATAAGTTTATTAGAATCAGAAGTTAATTTAGATGATGAATTCAAATCAATAACTAAACAATTTCTTTATCAGTATTTTATTGAAAATTTAGAAAACTCATTTTCAAATTCATTTTCTTCAATTGGTGATTTATTTAACAAGTATTCGAGAAAAGGTTTTGTAATTAAAATTGAAGATAAAAATGTCTTATTTACTTTAATTCAAAAAAATAATAAATTAGAACAAAAGGATTTAGTATTTAAGAGTAAAATAAATCTTATTCAAGATGAAGATTATCCTCAATCTTATTTTACCGAAGGTACGGGCGTATTTTTTCAATTAGAAGAGGATAAATCTTTTCATGTTGGTTTTTTCGGGATAATACTTGATTATATCTTATTTAAAAATAAAAAAACAGACTTTTACTT
This sequence comes from Saprospiraceae bacterium, assembly GCA_043728625.1. Classification (GTDB taxonomy): domain Bacteria; phylum Bacteroidota; class Bacteroidia; order Chitinophagales; family Saprospiraceae; genus JAAFJT01. The sequence goes on from JAYTMI010000409.1 coordinate 10,104, forward strand.
CCTCCCCGCTTCTCGTTCAGGTATCTATAATGGGCTAAGCGCATTCAGTGCTATTATAGTACAATTAACTCAATTACGCAATCAAATTCCAAACTATAAATTTGAGATTCCAACATTAAGTGAACCTAATTCTGACTATTTCTTAAACATTTCAACCATAAATGGTAAAGGTTATTCTACACCGTTTTCAGAATTTGCTAAAAAAATAGAAGATAAAATCATCAAAGGTAAAATCAGTTTTGACAAATCAGATCGTAAATTGTATTACGAACCTGAAAAATTGGATTTGAGCCTTGAATTGTCTCAAGCATCTTCTATGATTTCAGAAATTGCACCCATTATTGCTCATTTAAAATTCATTTTAAATAATGCGGAAGGTACTGAAAATTACCTTTTCATAGAAGAACCCGAAGCCCATTTGCATCCAAAAATTCAAGTAGAATTGATGAAATTGTTTGCAGAATTAGCTGGAAATGGACTGCATATTATCATGACATCACATTCCAATTATTTGTTCAACAAACTCAGCAATATGGTTTTGGCAAAAGAAATTGACCCCGAAACCATCAGTGTTTGTCTTATGAAAATGGGCAAAGATGGCAGTTACGTTGATGAAAATGCTATGCAGATTGATGAAGACGGTATTGATGACGATAATTTTGCAGATATTGCCGAAGAACTTTATACCGAAAGACTTAAACTTTATGAACAAAACCCTTGATAAAAGATGCTTTTAGAGGCTATTCACGCTGAACCTACTTTGAATCATTATATACGTCCGACTTGTTCTGAAAACAATGTGGGTGTCAGTTTCGACCCCTCAGTATCAGCGACAGATTATTTGATTATCAAAGTTGATGATTATTTCAATAGAAATATCGTTCCTAATCCACGTGGAAACGACTGTTTAATCGTTCAACGCTGCTCTGATAATCGTTACAAATTATATTTGATTGAACTGAAAAATATTGAACGACTACGCGGTGGCGAGGAGTTCAAACATATACGTGATAAATTTCAAAACTGCTTTGATATTCTAATGAGTGACCGATTTCGCTCCTTGTTTTATGATGAAAACTATGCGTTTTCGAGTATTAAGCTCTATTTTGTCACTAATTTGGTGGAAGAAAAGAAAGAACGAAAAATAAAAAATGCAAAATTAGACGCATTATTAGCTTTACCGCCTTGTAGATTTGGAGGACGGTTTTATGGAATAAGCCTTAGTGAGCCTTTTCCAATGATTATGCCTTGTTAAAGCACCCCCTCAGTATATCCTAAAACCGCACCGTCACCATCCCCTTCAAAAAAAACGGCGTTCCTGGTGTAAAATGAATTTCCTCAACACCTTGCGTTTCATTCTTCAACCGCGATTCAGTCGCAAATTGCGTCTCATTCCAAGCACTATTGAAGATGTTTTCAACCGCTATACCGATATTCATGTTTTTCCATTGATAATTAACATTCGCATCATTGATGAAATAGCCTTTCGCGACGATGCTGTTATCCTCATTCGCAGGGCGGCTTTTCAGATAACGGAATTTATAACTGCCTGTCCAACTGCCTTTTTGAACGCTCAAACCGCCTGTTGTTGTGAAATCAGGCGCAAGCGGAATATAGTTTCTGCCTTTTTCTGCATCAAGACTACGGGCAAACGTATAGTTCGCATCGCCATTAAAAAATACCCCCTCAGTAATTTGATACCGCAAGCCTATATCAATGCCTTGTCTGCGTGTCCGACCACTGGGTTCCACAACGCCTTCGTCGCCGACATAGACAAATTCTTGTTCTAAGTACAAAGACCACAAAGCAGCGTTGACAAACAAGCGCGGCATAGGCTTCCAAATCAGACCCAAATCGGCACTGTAAGCGGCGGGTAAAACGTTTTGCCCGTTTTGAGCAACAACGACACGTGTATCGTTTGAGTGAAATCCTTTGCCCAATTTCAAATAATATTGCACATTTCGATGCGCATTATAAGCAAAATTGAGTTTGGGACTTAAAATCGGCTTCTTAACAGATTGCGTTTTATAGGCTGCCGCCAAATCGTCGTTGTAAGCAAAAGAGAAATAATCTAAACGCAAAGCAGGGTTTATGACCCATTTTCCGAAGCTGTATTCAGCATTGGCATAACTAAAGGCATTGGTTTCGGTCACATCACCCAATTTCAAGGCATTGAGTACCGTTTTGCGATTTAAGGTATGAGATAATTCATCACCTTTAATTTCGTCAGTCCGCAAACCTGCGCCAATTTGTAGGTCTAATTCGTTTTTTCCTAATGAAATTGTTGTGTTGAATTCGCTTTGAAACCCATAAATAGATCGCTTTTCTTTTTGCCTTATTTGGTCGCCATTAACGGAGTCTTTTAAAAAAAATGTAAAATTGGAGTATAATTCAAAAGCATATTGACTGAAATAAGCCGTTGTTTTCACAAAACTATTATTGTCAATCCGTTTGTTAAACTGAAAATTGACATTTGAACGCTGCGTATTGCCCCCC
>JAYTMI010000410.1:0-7352 GCA_043728625.1 Saprospiraceae bacterium
CGCCCTGCTGAGTTTATCATTCTGAGGTTCAGTCATAAGTTGGCTGAGGCATAAAGCGGTTTTGAGGAAATAGTCGTGCGTATTGTGTCATTAGAAGTGGTGAAAATCAATGACTTATCAGACGCTTTGCCCACGACTCCATACTCATGCCCCCCCCCTCAGTATAAACCTATTTCTCAACCATTTTTTTTAAAATCCAAAAATAGAAATAGTCATGGTTAAAGAAGAAAAACAAGCCACTGCGATGATAGATGCCGACAGCACAACAAAATCTGCAACCGACCAAGTGTTCGCGGATTTTCAAGAAGCGCTGACTAAAACGGATATTCCCGATGCCGACACACGTGTCAGCACGACTTGTTCGGATTATAATAGCAAGCGTTTGGCGCGTTGGAAAAAGAAGTGCGTCCTCCAACGGCAAGAAAAGACACATAGAATTTATCTCTCTCTGAATGAGACAATCGGCGTTTTTGCTCAAAAAGATGCGGGCGAAATTCGGAAGAAAATTGACCAAAGCATAGACGCCAACAGCAAAAAAGTTGGGGCTAAACTTGCGGAAGCAACCAAAGCTATTAAAGACGCTCGGACAAAGCTCGAAGCCTTAAAAAAGAAAGGTGAAGAGTTGGATACTGCCGCTAATAGCCATGCCATGTCTGCTGATTTGGCAGCCATTATTAAGATAATTGGCAAAAAAGAGGATGCTTTGAGCAAGTTTACTGACTTAAAAGAGTCAAGTATTAAAGCATACGAAAAAGCGGATAATACGGCAGAAGTTGCCATCAGAGCCGCAGGTATTCACGCAAGTGCCAATATTGATAGCCTTAAACCGCTGGGTGTGGATATTGAGAAAGCCACGACCGACCTTCAAGCCGACCTTGTAAAAAACATCAAAGATGCAAGTGGTTTGGTGGTTACGACCCGCGAGGAGTATCAAACAATAATGAAACAACTTGTCGAAGCTAAGTATGCTTGGTATGGTGCTAAACTGTCGTTCTTTGGTGTCTTCGATACCAGCGAGAAGGTTAAAAACCCGGAGTGTGTATCAGACCAAAACATTGCCCATGAGTTGGACAATTTGCAAGCAAAATTGGAAACAAATTTTAAAACAGCATCTACTGCGGCGACTAAGGCTGTAGCTTAAGGCATTTAAAAAAAAGATAATCATGGCAAATCAAAATCCATTGGCTGATACAGCTTACAACTATATTGAGCATTACAAAGAACTTGTCAAAGATGCGACACGCCGATTAGATAAAGCCGGTCAAACTTTGGCAACGGCAACTGATACACTCTCTTATGATGAGGTGCGTTTCGCCTATTTGGAAGACTTATTAAATCGTCTTAAAGAGACGGACAAAGCGTATGGTAAGACTTCTGATATCATTGCGCGTGCCGTCAGCCTCTCTAACATCATTGTATCGAATGTTGGTTTCGTTGCAGAGGCTATCGAGTATTTGATGTGCAGTGTGCGGCGTATGTCGCAGTCAGCCGACCGCTTGAAAGCTAAGATTGATGATTTCAAGACCTTGCTCAACAACCTCGATAAGAATAACGGCTTGTATAAAAAGCTGATTGAATTGGAGGATAAAAACAATGATGCTATCAATGCTAACAAAGAGGCAATCAAAAAAAGTCTCGAGACGCTCAAAGAGATTTACATTTTGCATGTCAACCTTGCGGGTAGGACGCGGAACATCATGGAGAAAATTGGCGAGTACAAGGGTCATATCATCCTTTACGGCGAACAAGGTATTACAGAGTCCTGTGGTACTGTCGAGATTTTCAAACATTGCACTGACGAGATGCAAGGCTTGATGTCGCACTTTGTTTGGCTCCAAAAACTGCTCAATGAAGATGCGGCTTATCCTACTAAGGATATGAACAAAGCAGAAAAAGATGCTATTCCTTGTGAAGTGGATGAAAAACCAAAAACAACTTTTCCACTTAACAAAGGTACGAGTAGCGGTTTTTATGCTGAAATTTCTACCGAAAAAGCAAATGCTGAGACCTCTCGAACCATATCGAAAACAGCTTTCCAAAACGCGCTTTCCAACCGAGACGGCGTGCAAGCTGAACTCGCAGGCTATCAAGCTGCCCTCAAAGCAGCAGAAGAAGCGCGTAAAGTGACGGCTGCGTAAGCCCTTTTATACTGAGGGGTACGTTTTTCAAATCAAAACTGGTTTTTAGTCCCTTGTTTTGAAAACGTAATGGCTTTTACAAAAAAACTATCTTTTTTATGTGACAAAGCATTAAACAAAATTTCTAATTTTTAAAAAAATAAAAATTGACAAATGGCTGATTATCCGCTTCCAAAATTTCATTTCCAAGTCGAATGGGGTGGCACCAAAATCGGGTTTACCGAAGTCACTGGCTTGTCCGTCGAGACTGAAGTCATCGAATATCGGCAAGGTGCCTCAAAAGAGTACAACAAAACCAAGCAGCCTGGCTTGCAAAAGTATGGCGACCTCACCCTTAAACGGGGCACTTTCGAAAGCGACAACGAATATTATGCTTGGTGGGACCAAACCAAACTCTTCGAGGAAAAGGGCGCAAAATTTCGCCGCGACATCACCATCAGTTTGCTCAACGAGAGCCATGAGCCGATTGTCGTTTGGAAAATCAAAAAGGCGTGGCCAAAAAAAGTGTCTTCTGCTGACCTCAAAGCCGATGCGAACGAAATCGCTATTGAGAGTATTGAGTTGGCGCACGAGGGCATTGTTCTTCAAAATCCTGCTTAATACTGAGGGGGAGTTAAATGAATATCGAATAATGAACAAGGGAGATTGAATGTAGAAGCCATTGCTAATCAAGGATTTAGATGGCTTCAATCATTCCATTATTTCCTTTCAATGACTTAAAAATGGGAAAGGAAAAAACGCCTACCTCAGACCCAAACTATCATCCACCTGTCGGTTTTCACTTTCAGGTGAGTTGGACAGGAGGTGATATTGATATCGCCTTTCAATCCGTATCGGGTTTGAGTGTTCAGATGCAAAATGAGCCCTACAAAGAAGGTGGTGAAAATCGTTTTGAACATATTCTCCCAGTGCGTAGCAAATATTCGGATTTGGTTCTGAAACGCGGAACTATCTTACGAGGGCAATCAGACTTAACCAAATGGTTTCATAGTGCTTTTCACGATTTTGAATTTAAAGGAAAAAACCTAACGGTTGAATTGTTGGATCAAGAGCATAATAGTTTGTTTGTCTGGAAGGTCGTGAATGCCCTACCCAAAAACTGGAAATTTGCAGACTTAAACGCAGAGCGTGGTGAGGTTTTTATCGAAACGATGGAATTGAGTTACAGCTATTTCGAGTTTATAAATTAATGAAAAATGCCTATTGAAATCAATGAATTAAGTATCCGTGTCAATCTTGACGACTCTGGAGGCAATCAAAACAGTGATACTCCTATGACTGGCGGCGGCGATGCTGACGCAGAACAGGCGATGATTGACAAAGTGGTTGAGCAAGTTTTAAATATTCTTAAAGAACGTACTGAACGCTGACGAATATGGCAAATGGAGAATTTACGCGTGTGACGATACAGGCTTATTCTGATAAAGAATTGAGAGCACCTATCGGAAAGCCTTATGAATTGCCCCTAAATCCTGAGCAATATAGCCAGAATTTTAAGGTCGAACTCGACAAGTCTCGCCCCAGTGGTAGTGCAGGCACGGCACTTAAATTCAAGTCAGTCGCACCTGAACAGTTGCAATTGGAGTTTATGTTCGACGGCACGGGTGCGATTCTCGATTATAAGAAAAAAGGTACGGCGAATCAGCAGGTCAAAGAGTTTATGGATTATGTCTATAATATGCACGGACCGATTCATCAACCCAAGTTTCTCAAATTGCAATGGGGAAACAATTTGTTTACGCACCAAGAGCACGGTTTTGATTGTATCGTCAGCAATTTGGATATAAAATACATCCTTTTCAACAGAGAAGGTAAGGCACTGCGTGCAAAAGTGAGTGCTACTTTTTTGCGCTATATCGAACAAACAAAAGAAACGATTATTGCTGACCGTCAATCGCCTGACTTAACACACATTCGGACGGTTAACGATGGCGATCGTTTGCCTTTGATGACTTATAATATTTATGCCGACCAAAGTTTTTATTTAAAAGTAGCGTTTGCCAACAACTTGACATCGTTCAGAAAACTGAAAGCTGGTGCAGAGCTTTTTTTTCCACCTATTGATAAATCCGTTTGACAATGCCTTCATCCACTGGAGAACGCTTGATTCCGAATGATTCACGCTCCGATGTTGTATCACTCGATGTCTTGATAAATGGGACGAATGTCACCAATAAGCACCAACTTTTGTCGGTCAACGTCACAAAAGAAGTCAATCGTATTCCATCGGCGCGCATCGTTGTTATTGATGGCAATGCGGCGGAAGAGACTTTTAAAGTCAGCGAAACCGATGATTTCATACCAGGCAACAAAATCGAAATCAAAGTAGGAAGGGACGGTGTAAATAAGACAATTTTCAAGGGCATTATTCTTAGGCACAGCATCAAAGTCAGGCAAGGCGGCGACTCCATGTTGACTGTTGAAGCAAAAGATGAAGCCATAAAATTGACGGTTGGGCGCAAAAACAAGTATTTTGAAGAGGTGAAAGACAGCGATGTGATGTCAACTGTACTCGCGGGCATAAAAGGTACAATAGATACAACAACAGTGAAGCATAAAGAAATAGTGCAGTTCAATGCAACCGATTGGGATTTCATCATGATGCGCGCCGAAATGAATGGACTTTTGGTCATTCCCAACGATGGTAAAGTGGATATTAAAAAACCTGATACTTCGTCTGCGCCCGTTTTGAACCTGGTTTATGGCTCGGACTTGTTGGAGTTTGAAACCGAAATGGACGCACAATATCAATGGTCGAGTGTTGAAGCCAAAGGCTGGGATTTCAGTGGACAGAAGCTGGTTGAGTCAACGGCTTCTTCTTCGGGTTCTTTTTCGGAGCATGGTAACTTATCGGGCAGTCGTTTGTCAGATGTTATGGGGCTTGAAAAATTGGAATTGCACCACAGTGGTCGTGTTTCGACACCCGAATTGAAGGCTTGGGCTGAGGCAACTATGTTGCGCAGTCGAATGTCCAAAATTCGGGGTCGCGCAAAGTTCATTGGTTTTTCGGGTGTTAAGCCTGGCATGACGGTTTCACTGAGGGGTCTTGGTGCGCGGTTCAATGGTAAGGCTTATGTCACAGCTATAAGGCATGAAATATCAAGCGGAACTTGGTTTACACACGCACAATTTGGTTTAAATCCGACTTTTTTTTACGAAAAAACAGATATTTCCGCGCCGCCTGCGGGAGGTTTACTACCTGCTGTTTCGGGTTTACAAATTGGTGTTGTCACCCAATTGGAAAATGACCCAGACGGAGAAGACCGCATTTTAGTCAAAATGCCCCTTATTAGCAATGCTGCAAAAGGTATTTGGGCACGCATTGCGACACTTGATGCGGGTAAAGAACGCGGTACTTTTTTCAGACCTGAGATTGGCGATGAAGTCATTTTGGGCTTTGTCAACGATGACCCACGCGATGCCGTTGTTTTGGGTATGTTGCACAGCAGCAAGAATGCAGCGCCCGTCAAAGCCAAAGACGACAACCACATAAAAGGCTTGGTGACACGCAGCAAAATGAAAGTGATGTTTGACGACGAAAAAAAAATCATCACGATTGAAACCCCTGCGGGCAACAAGGTCGTCATCAGCGAAGACGAAAAAAGCATCACTACGAAGGACCAAAATGGCAATGAATCGAAAATGTCGGATGCGGGGATTTCGGTCAAAAGTCCAAAAGATATTAAAATTGAAGCAACGGGAGATGTCAGTATCAAAGGAAACAACGTCAAGATCGAAGCCCAAATGAATTTTGAAGCCAAAGGCTCAGTCGGTGCCAAACTTGAAGGCGGTGCACAAGCTGTTGTTAAAGGCGGAACGGTTATGATTAATTAGTAAAAGTTTTGAATATCGAATATTGATTAACGGATGCCGATTTTTGAAGCGCGGCGTATGTCCCTCTATTTCGATATTCTAAAATCGTTAATCATTATTCGATATTCTAAAAACTTAAAAATTAATACATTTTATTTCTCACTAAAATAAACAATATGCCTCCTGCTGCTCGCTTAACTGATATGCACGTTTGTCCGCTCTCGACAGGACCTGTCCCACATGTAGGTGGACCGATTACGGGACCAGGTGTTCCGACCGTCCTCATTGGGGGACAACCTGCCGCCGTTGTGGGCGACCTCGTTACATGTACGGGTCCGCCAGATACCATATCCAAAGGCTCCGCAACGGTCATGATTGGCGGAAAACCTGCGGCACGCATCGGCGATTTGACCGCACACGGTGGCAATATCGTTTTGGGTTTACCAACGGTCATGATTGGCGGTTAGATACTTTATTTTTGAAAAATACTGAGGGAGGTACACATTTAGGAAATTTTACAAATTTTCTAAATGTTGATAATCAATAAATTACCGCATAAATTCATCATTCATCATTAAAAAAAAATGCTTGAAGGTCAAAAATTTCTCGGTCGTGGTTGGGCATTTCCGCCCACTTTTAGTCACCGAAAAGACAATAACAGTGGCGTAGAAATGGTCGAAGCCAAAGAAGACATAGACCAAAGTCTCGAAATATTGCTCAATACGTCATTAGGCGAACGGGTGATGCAACCGACTTATGGCTGCAATCTGAAAGATTATCAATTCGAGCCCATGAATGCCTCCCTCGTAGGGCGGTTGCGCGACTTAGTTGCCAACGCTATTTTGTACTACGAGCCGCGCATCCGTCTCGAAAAAATTGAAGTTTCGGAAGCCGATGCTTTATTAGGCAAATTGCTAATCGAAGTTGAATACACCGTCCGAACGACCAATTCAAGATACAATTATGTCTATGATTTTTACTTAAAAGAAGCTTCTAACTGAATATTTTCACTTTTCACTTAAAAAAATGTTTGACTTAACTCAAAATACGCACCCTTTGACACGCGACGGCAAAAGCCAAGCAGACCGACAAAACCTACGGGCTTTGTCGCCGGACTTTGCACGACCTGATAGCCGTGACGAAAAGCAAATTTTGGCTTATCTCTATGAGTTTGCCAAAGCGGTGATTTTTGAGGATGAAAAAGGTGTTCAAGACAATTGGCAAGAATTTTTTCGAACAGGTTCGTCGGTTCAGTTGGCTTTGATATCTCAGTTCGACCCCGAAACGTTGCAGACAGATTTCAAAGATGCACAAATGCGTTTGGCAGATGGTTTGGAAGCGGGTAATTTTTATCCGTTACTCGATTTTCTTTTTGAAACGGCTTTGTCAATTGATAGATGG
>JAYTMI010000411.1:0-5810 GCA_043728625.1 Saprospiraceae bacterium
ATTGATTTTCAACAACTTACAGTTATTTATGGTGAATTATTTGGAGGCAAAGTGTCTTCAAACTCGAAGCAATACGGTACAGATAAATTAGGTTTTAGGGTGTTTGATATGGCTGTATTTTCCGATTTATCCATATTCAAACAAAGTTTAGAAGATATATCAAGGTGGCGAGAACGCGAAACAGAGAACGGCATAATTTACGGTCAAGCCTTTTTGTCCAAAGATGTTTTGGATACTTATACGCACCTTTTTGATATTGTACCTACTGTTCCATTCGATTTGGGCGACATGTCGCACCGTAGCATATTGGATAACTTACGCCAATTCATACCGCAAACAAACGTTCCTTTATCTGAATTGGCGCAAATGAAACCAGAAGGCATTGTTTTACGGAATAATGACCGTTCAAAAATCGTCAAAATTCGTTTTGATGATTATGAACGGACGTTGAGATAAAGTAAAAATAGGTAATTGAAATAATCGTTTTATGATAATAACAATAGTCGGCATCGGTCTCATCGGCGGTTCAATCGCTATCGGACTTTACGAATCGGGTTTTGCAACCGAGATAATTGGTGTCGAAGCATCGGAAACACATGCTCAAAAAGCATTAGATTTAGGTTTGGTTAACCGCATTTTACCGCTTGATGAAGCCATTGAAGCAAGTGATATTGTCATCGTGGCAACGCCAGTGAACAGTTTAACGACTTTGTTGCCGCATATTTTGGACAAAGTGGATAAGCAAATTGTGATGGATGTGGGTTCTACGAAAGTGAGTATTATGGAGTCTGTCCGGTTGCACCCAAAACGTGCGAATTTTATTGCCACACATCCGATGGCGGGAACGGAGTTTTCAGGACCACAAGCCGCCGTACCTAAGTTGTTTGAAGATAAAGTTTGCGTTTTGTGCGATGTTGAACAAAGCAGCGAGGATGCACAATGTATGGCAGAGACGATGTATAAATCACTGAAAATGAATGTTTTGTATATGGATTCAGAAAGCCATGATGTGCACACGGCTTATGTGAGTCATATTTCACACATATCGAGTTTCGCTTTGGCTTTAACTGTTTTGGAAAAGGAGCACGACGAAAATGCCATTTTCAACTTAGCAAGCGGTGGTTTTCGCTCATCTGTGCGTTTGGCAAAATCGAATCCAGAGACGTGGATTCCGATTTTTGAACAAAACCGCGACAATGTTTTAGACGTTTTGGACGAACACATACATATATTGAGTACGATGCGGTCGCATTTGATAAAACGCCGTTTTACCGATTTTTACGCCATGATTGAAAAGGCGAATGATATTAAGCGGATTTTGAAGTGAGATACTGTCTGAATGGACTCCTTCGGAGAGAAGGTCGTTGGCAATCGGATTTTTAGAAAAATTGGGTATTCAAAAGAAGGGGAATATGCCTAAATTGCGAGCCTTTTCAAGGCAAAAATATGGGAAATATAGCATTTATACTGAGGGGTTAAAACACAGCAATAATAATTCAAAAATATAATAATCAGTTTTTTATCAAAAAAAAAGAAAAAAATCATGGATTTAAAACCTTTTTTAGAAGTTCAATCGAAACGCCCGTTCCTCATCGCAGGACCTTGTTCGGCAGAGACCGAAGGGCAAGTTATGAGTATCGCACGCGATTTGGCGGCACAAGGCAATGTTGACCTTTTCCGCAGTGGCATCTGGAAACCGCGTACACGTCCGGGTATGTTTGAAGGTGTTGGCAGTGAGGGCTTGAAATGGCTTAAACGCGTTAAAGAAGAGACAGGCTTGCGCACGACGGTGGAAGTAGCGAATGCGCACCACGTTTATGAAGCCTTGAAATTTGGCGTAGATGTTTTGTGGATTGGCGCACGGACGACTGTTAATCCGTTTTCAGTGCAGGAAATCGCTGATGCTTTGCGTGGCGTTGATATTCCAGTAATGATTAAAAACCCTATCAATCCCGATTTGGAATTGTGGTTAGGAGCGTTCGAGCGTTTAAACAAAGTCGGTATCACCCGTTTAGCGGCGATTCATAGAGGCTTTTCATCGGCAGCAAAAACGCAATACCGCAACGTGCCGCATTGGGAAATTGCCATTGAATTGATGCGTCGGATGCCGAATTTACCTGTTATTGGCGACAATTCACATATATGTGGCAACCGCCACATGTTGGCAGAAGTGGCGCAAGAAATGATGGATTTAAACTTCGACGGTTTGATTACGGAAGTTCACTGCAATCCTGACGAGGCTTGGTCTGATGCTAAACAGCAAATTACGCCAGACCGTTACAAGGAACTCATTGGCGACTTAGTGCTACGTGCAGAAAAAGATGCGGGTTTCTTGAACTCTATTGAGTCGCTACGTGTACGCATTGATGAAGTAGATAACGAATTGTTGAACTTGCTCGGCAAGCGTATGGAGTTTGCAGAAGAAATTGGCGACTATAAAAAACGCAACAACATTGCTATTTTGCAAACGAATCGTTGGAATGAAATTTTGAATTCGGCTGTTCAAAAAGGTCGTCAACGTGGTTTGAGTGATGAGTTTGTTATTCAGTTGTTGACGGCAATTCACCAGGAGTCTATTCGTCATCAGACATTGGTTATGAATGCTCATGATGAACAAGTAGCAGAAACAGCAGTGGCAACAGCGAAGTAATATTGTATTTCAATAGCATGTCAAGGGCAAAAGACACCCCTTCCGAAGGAATCCTTTGGATCGGTATCGAGCAATCGGTGGGGTGTTTTTTGCCTTTTTTTTTTTTATTTTTTAAAAAATACCTCATTTTCGGTATTTTTTAAAAAATAATAGAAAAAAAAGAAGTTTGAATAAAGGCGAAATCAAAATTATTTTTCACAATGCTGTATTTTTGTAAGTGAATTTTTAGTTGATTATCAATTACTTATGTGTAATTATTTTGCTAATTTAACTAAAATTTACAGACACAATGCCCTTAAAATGTCTTTGAAGGTACGAAAAAGGAATCTCATCTTTGTGACATGTTCAAGGATATGTTCATGGGATTATTCTTTTTGCTGTCGCCAGCAAGCCGTAGTTCATTCAAATTTTAGTAGCAAAGCAAAACAAACGTAGTTTTCGGCGAGAAGCCACAATGAGAAAACTATACAGACACTATGGAGAATCCTCATTATCGGTGGGGATACTAACATGGGTAATTTAAACCAAACATCTACGGCTTGCTGATGGCGATTTTTTTGAAGAAAGTGACGATTAGAGAAAACAACACTCGAACAAACATTAGAAAAACATAAAAAATACTTCTGTTTTGTCATTAAAAAATTAATAAATTCGGTTTACGAGTTAAGAAATATGTTCATGGGATTATAATTTGTTGTGGCGGGCTTGCATGGATGCAGCCCGTTTTTTTATGCCCAAAAGGGTGTTTGACCCCCCGCGAATGCCAATGTTTTTAAGAATTGAAGTCTTTGAGTGAAGTAAATATTGTAATTTTACCCTTTCTGGACTCGTTGATACTGAGGGGTTAAAAAACAAAGGAAATTTGACTAAAATTATGGCTGATATTATACAACTGCTACCTGATTCTATTGCTAACCAAATCGCTGCGGGTGAGGTGATTCAACGTCCAGCCTCTGCGGTCAAGGAACTTTTGGAAAATGCGGTAGATGCGGGGGCAAGTTCCATAAAATTGATACTGAAAGATGCGGGTAAAACTTTGATACAAGTCATTGATGACGGTTGTGGTATGTCTGAAACCGATGCACGCATGAGTTTTGAGCGACATGCGACATCAAAAATTAGAACGTCTGAGGATTTGTTCAATATCCGCACAATGGGCTTTCGCGGCGAGGCTTTGGCTTCCATTGCTTCCATCGCACAAGTGGAATTACGGACGTGTCGACGAACTGATGAGTTAGGAACAAAAATCGTTATAGAAGGCTTTGAATTGAAAGTGCAAGAACCTTGTCAGACCCCTGCGGGGACGAGTTTTCAAATCAAAAACTTGTTTTATAATGTACCTGCAAGGCGTAATTTCTTGAAATCCAATACAGTAGAGATGCGACATATTCTTGATGAGTTCGAGCGCGTTGCTATTGCGAACCCCTCAGTATTTATGTCGTTACACCACAATGGGACAGAGATTTTTCATCTGCTTGCGGGTAATTTACGTCAACGTTTGGTTGGGGTTTTTGGAAAAGATACGAACAAAAAATTGGTGCCTGTTGGTGAAGAGACTGATGTTGTGAACCTGTCAGGTTTTGTTGGAAAGCCCGAATTTGCTAAAAAAACACGTGGTGAACAGTTCTTTTTTGTCAACAATCGTTTCATCAAAAGTGCTTATCTGAACCATGCTGTTCAAGCCGCTTTTGAGGATGTAGCGGCGAAGGATTCATACCCGATGTATTTTATTTTTATAGATATAGACCCTTCGCGGATAGATATTAATGTTCATCCGACGAAGCAGGAAATAAAATTTGAAGATGAACGTCTGGTTTATAACTATCTGAAAGTAGCTATTCGACATGCTTTGGGGCAAAATGCGGTTACCCCAATGCTTGATTTCGACAACGAGGCGGGTATGATGAGCAATTATGTGATTCCACGCGGCGGTGTTCGAAGCAATTTGTTGACAGGCGAGACTTATACGCCATCGCCAACTGTTTCAAGTCAATTTGAAAAGGTGAAAAATGATTTGAATTTTAAAAAACCATCCAGTTTAGAACGGTCAAATCTCGAAAATTGGCAAACTTTATACGATGGTATTAGTTTTAAAACAGAAGAAATCGTCGAAGATGAGACGGGTGAGACTTTCGATGCAGACAGTGAGTTTTCTTTTTCGATGAATATGTCAACGGTTGAAAGCAATTTTGACGAATCGGAACATGCGCCTGAACTTGATGATACTGAGGGGTCGTTTTCAAGTCCACAACGGGAACCATATCAGATTCATAGTATGTACATCGTTAGTCATTTGAAATCTGGTTTTATCCTTGTTGACCAACAAGCTGCAAGTGAACGTGTGCTTTATGAGCGTTATTTGATGCAATTGGCAGAAAAACAAGTGTCTTCGCAAACACAACTTTTTCCTAAAACAGTTTATTTTTCGCCAAATGATGCCGTAATATTGCGTGAAATTCTGCCCGAAATCAATAAATTAGGTTTTGATATTCAAGAATTTGGCGGCGAAAGTTTCATTGTTCATGGATTGCCAAATGATTGGCAAGGAGAAAAAGATGAACAAAAAGTGATTGAAAAACTGTTGGAGCAATATAAAATTGAGGTTAATATGAAGCTCGATATAGATGAACGCATCGCGGCAAGTATGGCGCGGTCGGCAGCTATCAAACGCGGAGCCCCCCTCAGTATTCTTGAGATGCAAGAACTCATTGACCAACTTTTTGCTTGTTCGATGCCGTTTAAAAGTCCTTCAGGGCGCAATTGTTTTATTACATTCGATTTGGAAGCTTTACAACAACAGTTTCTAAGTCAGTAAATATTTGAGAAAACTAATTGATTTATAATAACTTACAATTACTGTTAAAATGAATTTAAACTTAACCGATGTTGTCAAAAAGCTTTTGCTCATCAATATCATAGTTTTTGCGGCAGCAACTTTTATTTTACCCCCAGAGATTACCAACAAGTGGTTAGCCGTTTATTATCCGACATCTGAATATTTTCAACCCGTTCAGTTGATTACATATATGTTCATGCACGGTGGCTTGACACATTTGTTTTTCAATATGTTTGGTCTTTATATGTTTGGACCACCGATTGAATACAGTTGGGGACCGAAGCGGTTTTTATTCTATTATTTGGTCGCTGGATTTGGTGCATT
>JAYTMI010000412.1:0-4916 GCA_043728625.1 Saprospiraceae bacterium
GCTTTCATTTTTTCGTATCCTGCTTGTGTCAATAAAGTGTATTGAGCCATATCTTTTGAGTTTTATCTAAACAAATGCGTTTAGTTTTTTAAGAAAAAAAATTTACAAACAGCTTAAACATCAAGCTGTTCGAGCGGTTTTACTCCCCCTTCCAAAGGAATCCTTTGAATCAGTAATCTATCTATTTTTGTATGAAAATCAAGAAAAAAAATGGGAAGACACACGAAAAAACGAGAAGGCTTCTATCCTTGTTAGGAGAAACCTTCTCGTTTGTGTTGTGCAAAGGTAAATTACTTTTTTTTAAAAAGTCAAATTTTTATTGGTTATTAGTTATTGGGGATTAGTTATTAGTCATCTACCAATCCCTAATAACCAATTTATAGATTTATCCGCAAAGCAATATTATGTGTACCATTCCAAGTGCGGGTATGTAAAAACCCGTAATCAATCGAAATGGTTTGGTCACTGCCTTTTCCCATTGGCACATTGAAAGATAAACCCGCCGCGACACCTGTATAAACGGACTTACTAACATCTGTTGCAGTTGTGCCGATTTCGTATTTGTAGCCCCCCCTCAGTACAAGGAGGTTGCCAATGCCTAATTCGAGACCGCCACCGACTTCATCACGTGAAAAAGCATTTGACGTGAAATTGAAAACACCTGTCAACTTCACTTTGTCATTGGGCAAAATATCGTAAGCCGCACCAATGTTAAGTTGTGAAGGCAATTCAAAATTGGCTGCTTTTTTCTCATACGTCAATGGATAAGACTGCGTACCATCTGGGTTTGTTGTCGAAAAATTAAGTCCTTGACCGCCAAAATTCATAGGCGACCCAATATTGCGCAACGAAATGCCAAATTTAAAACGGTCTGGATAATTCGGTGAGCCTGTCATGTATTGAACACCCGCATCAATGGAAAAACCAAAAGCTGATACATCTGCCAAAGACTCATTGAGCAGGCGGACGGTCAAGCCAACCGATACTTTTTTCTCGAACCAATGCGAATAAGAAACCGCGAGGTTGAAAAATGTAGGTGAAAAAGTTGCGCCAGTACCTTCGGGCAAACCGTTGGTTGTAACAGGAATTTTTCCAAAGCTTAAAGCATTGATACTGACACCTAATGCACCATTATCACCCATTTTTTTAGCCAAACCAAGGGCATTAAGGGCTAAACCTGTGCCTTGCAAATAAATCGAGTGACCCAAACCTACTTCCAAGTTATTGATACGCGACAAGCCTGCAATGTTTAAATTCATAGACTCCACACCTGTCACCATCGAGGTATTCATGGCGTGCAAACCGACAGTACGCGCCCATGGGTTGAGCAAAAGTTCATACGCCCCTGCCTCCCCTTGACGGTCGGGGTTGCCACCAAAAGTCGTTGTGGCAATAATGAGCGCGATGAGGAGTGAAATATGTTTTTTCATATTTTTTGATTTGAATGTAAAGTGGGGTGTAGATTTAGGGAATTGTAAAAATTCTCTAAATCCATACCCCTCAGTATTTTATGATTCTGAACATTTTAAAACCAAGGGCGACTACAACCGCGATGGGTCAAATTGCCTATTAATCGCAAAGAACTTCAAGGTGCGTTCACCCAAGCCTTCTGCCGAAATATGGATAAGATAAACACCAGAAGCAACTGGAATGCCTTTATCATTTTTCATATCCCATTCAACTGCGGGCGCAAATTGTTGATAACAAACGCCCGAGTTACGGGTTGGGTCTGTTAATGTTGCTTTTTCATCACGCCTAAATTGGCGTATGAACCTGCCGTCGAGTGTGTAAACAGTGATGAGCGACTTAGGTGGCAAGTTGGTGATTTTCACCGTCGTTGACAGCTCATTGATTTCGTAAGCCGAATAACCGTAGTAAGGGTTTGGTACGACATTAATCATATTGAGTGATGAATCAACTTGTAAACCGTTTGCCAATGCCACAGGTGCTTTGCTTTGCAATTTGAATTGATACACTGGATGATTGCCGTTTGTCCCCTTGCCTTTCAAAGGGTTGTAAGGATTGTTGACACGTAATTTGACAGTCACGTCATTTGGAATCAAACCATCTTTATAAGAAAGGAATTTCTGCCCTTGAGTTGCGACAATCATACCCGCCCAAGTGATTGTTGTTAATGGCGATATTTTGCGTAATTCGATGCCACCGTTCAAACCATTGCGTATGGCTGCACAGTTGTCATAAGGTGTATTGGTCACATAAACCATGTGTTGTCCACCCATGAATGCGTTGTATGCAAAAGTAGCCGGTGATTGCGATGCTGAAGCGACATTCAAGAAAAATTGGTCACTTGGATTGAAAATCATATCTCGATTAATCCCCTTCGAGTTGGCGGTGTATTCGCCAATAGACGGGTCGAAAGTAGAGTTTTCGCCAAAGAAGATATTAAGGCGTTGACCTGTCTCGACATCAATAGCATAACCTGGGAACCAGCCCATGCCTTTTGTCAATGTCCCTTCGTCCGGCAAGACTTGACCGACCGCTTTGTTCGGGTCTGCTGCATCAGCGTCCTTTCCTACTGAGGGGGAGCCTCTTAGGTCAAAATTTTTGACCCCGCCAACCGTTGGCAAGTTAACGCCTGTTCTAAACGAAGGGTCGTAGTAGTAAGGTCCTGCTGTTTCAACAACGATACAACGACTCCATTTTGTTTTGTCATTTGTAAAAACAATATCCACATTATTCAAACGTGCCAAACCATTTGACCGAGCATTCACATTATTGGGTCTTTGCCAAGCGGGAGTCACAAACGGCTGATTTTCAGGCAAATCACTGCGATAATCGCAAATCGCATAAGGCACAAAAGCATAGTTCGATATTTTTGCTAAACTTTGATTTGGGTCAAGCAAGAAGTCTTGTTCCAGTGTTCCTGTTTTAATATAGTTGAACATAGGCAACCCTTGAACAAAAGGCAAGTCATCGGGAATGCCTGTCAACCAATTCAGCCCTGCATTTTTATATTTTATTTCAGAACCAACTGCGCCATTTGTTTTATCGGTAGTCGCTGCCGAACCGGGTTCAGCTACTTGACGAACGGATATAGAAAAGCCATATTTTGCCACAATCTGTTCATTCAGTTTAGCTATACTTCTTTCTGAAAAGACGACTGATGGTTCGCCTTCACGACGCAGTTCCCAACGTGCTGTATCATCTACTCTATTGTCAGTCAAGTCTTTATCCTTAATTTGTAATGTATATGTGCCATCAACAATTTCTAATGGACTGACAACTTTGATATCTATGGGTGCACGACCTGCTTTATAGGTTATCGCACCATCGGTAGCTGCTCCTTTTGCTAAAATATCGGAAAGTGTTGTCCCTGAAATGTCCAAGAAATTGCCGCCGCTGCCTACTCCGTCTATGCGTGTTACAACAGCCCCTTCACCGTATTGAGCCGCCAATTTAATGTCAACAATAGGTCGAGGTAGGACGACATAAGCCTTGTTACCTCTATTTTTATCGCCAATATTTCGCCGACCCACGACATAAGGATCGCGTTGCCCGACATTGGCTAAACCGTCGAATTTAGCATAATTGTTATAAGCATAAGCAATAGCCATAAAGTAGTATTTCTTATGATTAACCAATTTTTTGTCATCGCCTTTCGCAAATTTGTCTTCTTTAATGCTGAAAGTATGCCGAATTCCTTTGTTATCACCATCAACCTTCAAAACAGGTGTATTGATAGTCCGTCCAGGGAAATTCGGATCGGGCTGTTGTGTCCAATTGAATATTTTAGATATATCATCTTGAATATCAACCTGTGCGACAAGACGTGATTTGTCTGGGTTATCCAAATCCGCAACACCCACATCTCCGTCATGCAATTGATACAATTTATAGCCTTGGAAAAGGTAATTTGTATCTTTATTGCCTTGGCGAGGAATGCGTAAACCAGCCTCTTTGTATAACTCACCTGCATTATTCGATTGTGGAAAAGGTGGGTTTGTAAGTACCGCAATGATTTCACGGTCTAACTCAACAAAACACATATCTGGTGCATCAGGACCATCAAAAATCTTGAAACACGCATCGAACAGAGCTTGTGCAATATCATCAGCTTCTTGCAATTTGCGCAAATCAGGCGCAGGATGTGGAATATCTGGCACCCATGGCACCCCAATAATCAATTCATTGACTGCACCTGGCTTCAATTTGAGGGGACCCGAAGCCTGAATTGTCCGACGGTCGCCACATGGTTGATTCGCTGTTACCATTGACCAACCCGCAGGATTGTTGGGCGCATCCACAAAGGCATATTTCAAACGTTTGGTTGTGGCATTCGGATTATAACCACTACCGCCAAAGGTATAAGGTGTTCCGTCACGCCAAAAACCTGTTAAATAGTTGTAATATTCTTGCGCTGAACTTGGGTCGGTTGTACCGCCTTGTGCAGGACAGCCAGATGTCGTACCATTCAAATAATAAGTGAAGGAAGACATACCCAATTCTTTACCAAACTCATTATTCGGACCTCGGAAATAATCCACACCAATCATTGGTATTTTGTCGCAATAAGTATTCGTTCCGCCTTGACAAACACAGCCAGAACCAGCCGTACCATCTTGTGCATCATCATTGTAAACATACATCAAACTCCGCGTGGTATCGCAACCGATATAGTCATCGTCGCTACAACCTAAGTCGGGGTCAACCCACATAGCGAAATACATGGAATCAATATCCGTTTTAGCTCGGTTGATAAGTTTATAACGTTGAAAAGTCATGTCATTCAACTCATCATTTGTTTGATAGTTGAAAGCCTGAACTTGCACCTCCATCTGAATAGGCAAAGAGCGCAAAGAGTTGGTGTGTACGTTACCATTGTCATTGTAAACCCAAAAGACCATTTCGTCTGGAAATACATCAATATCACAACCTTTGATGTCAATCGTAGGATA
>JAYTMI010000413.1:0-8081 GCA_043728625.1 Saprospiraceae bacterium
GTGGCGAGGCAAGTGTCAACGCTTCCCGCGCTCAGTATGCCAATGCGTTGTCAAATATCGAAAGTGTTCGTTCAAGGCAACTACAAATTATTGCTCAAAAAGAACAATTGCAAGCCCAGTTGAAGCAAACGCAACAGTCGTTTAAACGTAACGACCAATTGCATAAAGACGGTGTGATTTCAGATGCCGATTTTGAAACTGCTCAATCACAGCTGCGTCAACAAGAAGCAAGCATTAAAGCAACGGAGGCACAGATACAAGCGGCATTGAATGATATTAATTCTTCGCAAAAAACAGCAGAAGCGGCGCAGTTCAATGTCAGAAGTTCAGAAGCATCGCTCAAAGAATTACAAACCAACCTGAACCGTACTTCGATTTATGCGCCTGTTGACGGCGTTGTGTCAAAACTGACCATAGAAAAAGGCGAACGTGTTGTGGGTACTGCCCAAATGTCGGGTACTGAAATTATGCGTATCGCTAATCTTTCTGCGATGGAAGTGCAAATTGATGTCAGTGAAAACGACATTTTGCGTTTGGCAGTTGGCAATGAAGTGGATATTGAAGTAGATGCGTTTTCAGGTCGCAAATTCAAAGGACATGTTTCAGAAGTGGCAAATACCGCAAGTAACGCTTTTACGGCTTCGGGGGCGGTGAATCTGACGACAGACCAAGTGACCAATTTTGTTGTCAAAGTTCGCATTGATCCGTCGAGTTATGCGGATTTGATGCGTAATGGTCGTCCGCCTTTCCGCCCAGGTATGTCTGCATCAGTTGACATTCATACCAAAGCGGTTACAGATGCGATCAGTGTGCCTATCCAAGCGGTGACGACACGGGACGAAGATGCAGACCTCAAAAAAGCCAAAGCCGCCGCAGTGACAGAAGGCACACAGCCCAAAGAAAAAAAATCTGTTGCACAAGCTGTACGAGAAGTGGTTTTTGTTGTTTTAGGAGATACTGTCAAGATGGTTGATGTCAAAACAGCGATTCAAGACAATCAGCATATTCAAATCATTTCAGGTTTGCAAGGCGACGAAGAGGTTGTGGCTGCGCCTTTTAATTTGATTGCACGAAAATTGAAATCAGGTTCAAAAATTCAGAAAGTGAGTGAAAAAGAACTTTATAGCAGTGCAGCAGATAAGAAGAAGGATTAGTGGTTTTTGTTTCCACAAAAAAAGCCTCGTGTGATGTTGCACGAGGCTTTTTTTGTGGAAAATACTGAGGGGTATTCTACACAGCTTTGAGAGGCTGTTTAAAACGCCTTATTTTATTTTCGATGCTATCGAGTTGTTCTGCGATTTGATTTTTCACATTTGCATCTAATTGTTTTTCAGCAGCAAGCGACTCAATACCGAGCTTGATTTTTTCAATATTACCAAACATAAAATTGTCCAATTCGTTACTTGGTAAACTAAGCATGTAGGTTTTCATCATCTCTTTCTGTTTCGATAATGATTTTGTTGCCCAATATTTTTTTAAGAAAGCTTCGTGGTTGTATGTCATTTTTACAATTCTTTAAGACGTTCAGTAAGATAATTTTTTTCGTCAAGAATGCGGTTAATACGTTCTTCTAAGCCTTTAGCCTTTAGGTCCTTCTACTTTTAAAAAATCTTCGGGATAAAGGTTGATTATGTCAAGTTGCTGATTCAAAATAGCTATTAAAAAATAAACTTTTTGTTTAAAACTAAAAGTTTATTAAAACTTTGAAAATTCTTTTACTTTTGTAAGTTTTTAACAATGTCCACATTTTATCGTTGAAAACAGACCCCCTCAGTATAATTTTAGATTTTTGATTTAGAAAAGATATTTTTATGGCAAAAAGAAATACAGATACACCCAATAATGGTAGTCGTCTTGATGAGAATGGCGACCACATCATTACGTTGGGCAATATGTATCAAAACTATTTTCTCGACTATGCGAGTTATGTCATCCTTGAAAGGGCAGTGCCGCATATTCACGATGGCTTAAAACCTGTGCAGCGACGCATCCTTCATGCGATGAAAGAAATGGACGATGGGCGTTATCACAAGGTGGCGAACATCATTGGACAAACCATGCAGTATCACCCGCACGGTGATGCGTCAATAGGCGATGCACTGGTCAATTTAGGACAAAAAGATTTAGTGATTGATTGTCAAGGCAACTGGGGCGATATTCGAACAGGTGACGGGGCAGCTGCGCCACGTTATATTGAAGCGCGATTAACACCATTTGCAAGAGATGTTGTTTTCAATAATCAAACAACAGAATGGCAACTGTCCTACGATGGTCGTAAACGCGAGCCTGTTACTTTGCCCATTAAATTTCCTTTGTTGCTGGCGCAAGGTGTGGACGGTATAGCGGTTGGTCTTTCGACAAAAATTTTACCGCATAATTTTATAGAACTCATCAAAGCAAGCATTGATGTATTGAAAGGGCGTTCGCCAAATATTTTACCCGATTTTCAGACGGGTGGTATGGTTGATGTGACAAATTACAACGGTGGCAAACGGGGTGGAAAAGTACGTGTCCGCGCAAGGCTTGAGATTTCAAAAGATAAAAAATGCCTTCTCATCAAGGAAATCCCTTATGGCACAACGACAGGTGATTTGGTTGACTCTATTTTGAAAGCCGCAGATAAAGGTAAAATCAAAATTAAAAAAGTCGTTGACCAAACCGCAAAAGATGTCGAGGTGGTTATTGAATTACAGTCAGGCGTTTCGCCTGATGTGACGATGGATGCGCTTTATGCTTTTTCAGATTGTGAAGTTTCTATTTCGCCAAACGCCTGTGTGATTTATGACAACAAACCCTTGTTCATGGATGTCAACGAGATGCTGCGATTGGATACGGAGTTGACAAAAAATCTATTGAAACAAGAGTTAGAAATTAAAAAAGGCGAATTAGAAGAGAAATGGCATTTTGCGAGTTTGGAAAAGATTTTTATCGAAAAGCGCATTTATCATCAAATCGAAGAAGCTGAATCGTGGGAACATGTCTTGAAAATCATTCCACAGGAATTAAGAAAATATGTACTTGAACCAAACGAAGTCGCTCAACCGAATGACAAACGTCTCGTTTTACTGAGGGGGCTAACAGAAGAAGATGTGACTCGTTTGACGGAAATTCGCATCAAGCGGATCTCAAAATACAATGCTTTTGCTGCCGATGAAATGCTTAAAAATGTACTTGATGAATTGGCTCAAGTCAAACATGACCTTGAACACTTGACCGAATACTCAATTGCGTATTATGAAATGTTGTTGAAAAAATACGGAAAGGGTAAAGAACGCCAAACAGAGATCCGTGTTTTTGATACCATTCAAGCAACAGAAGTTGTCGCAAATAATGCTAAACTTTATGCCAATCGCAAAGATGGCTTTATTGGTACGGGTTTGAAAAAAGGAGATGATGTGGAATTTGTTTCGGACTGTTCTGATATAGATGAAATCATTACGTTTAGAAAAGACGGTAAGTTTCAAGTGGTCAAAGTTGCGGATAAAGTCTTTGTCGGTAAAGACATTATTCACGTAGCCGTCTGGCGAAAAGGAGATGATAGGACAACCTACAATCTAATCTATTTGGATGGCAAATCAGGGACAAGTTATGCTAAGCGTTTTAACGTCACGGCAATTACGCGAGCGAATGAATATGACTTAACACAAGGCAACCCAAACTCAAAACTGTGGTATTTTACAGCAAATCCAAATGGTGAATCTGAAGTTGTATCGGTACAATTGACACAAAGTTCTACGGCAAAAATCAAACGTTTTGATTTCGATTTTGAAACATTGTCTATCAAAGGGCGCGCTTCTCAAGGGAATATTGTAACGAAATATCCTGTTCGTGAGGTTAAACAAAAGACCGTTGGAAAGTCAACATTGGGTGCAAAAAAGATATGGTTCGACGACATCACAGGAAAATTGAACGATACAGAAAGGGGACGTTTATTAGGTGAATTTGATACAGGTGACAATATTCTGATATTGTACAAAGATGGTTCTTTGGAAACTTGCGAAGTAGATTTAGTCAAGCATTTTGAATTGAATGACATATTGCATCTTGTGAAAATAGAGTCTCATACAGTCGTGACATCTGTTCATTTTGATGGGAATAAAGGTTGGACGATGGTTAAACGGTTTAAAGTAGATGGTATAAAAACAAACGAAAGGCTTAGTTATTTGACTGACCACAAGAAATCGCAAATGCTTTTTGTATCTGTAAAACCTAAACCACGTATCAATTATGCCATTAAAATCGGCTCTAAAAAAATGGATGGGGGTGAAGTGAGCCTTGCCGAATTCATTGATATTAAAGGTTGGAAAGCTTTGGGTAATAAATTGAGCGACCAAAAACTTTTAGATGTCAAAGAAGTTGTCGTACAAGATGAACTAGAAGAACCTGTTGAATTGAATACAGAATCAAGTGAAAGTGAGGATGATAACGTAGAAACACCTAAATCTAATCCTCGTTTTCAAGCGGGTGATACGATTGAATTTGATTTTGGAGACTGATAAGTTCCACGTAGAACAATAAAAAAAGCCTCACGTAAGATACGCAAGGCTTTTTTTATTGTTCTACGTGGAACTTTAGTAGTTCTTAATTAACCATTCTTTAAAACCTACAAAGTCTGTTCCTATCTGCGTAGCACTCTTTTCTTTGTCCGTAAGGCTTGCTAAACGTTCTGGAATAGGTATTTTTTGCTCTAAAATACTTTCCATATCCTCTAAGAACTTCGTTGGATGGGCAGTTTCTAAGACTACGCCTACGACATCGTGTTCTTTCTGATACTCCTTTAAAGCCAAATAACCCACTGCACCATGAGGGTCAATGATGTAATTGTACTTCTGAAAAACCTCTTTGACACCTTCTTTTGTTGACTCATCGTCGAAAGTATAACCTTTTATTTCTTTTATCATGTTGTTCCACGTAGAACTATAGATATCTAACATGCGGGCAAAATTAGACGGATTGCCTACGTCCATAGCATTTGAAAGGGTTCTTACTGAGGGGGTCGGTTTGTATTCACCTGTCTCTAAATACTGTGGAACAACATCATTTGCATTAGTTGCAGCAATGAATTCATGGACTGGTAAGCCCATTTTTTTAGCAAAAAGACCTGCCGTAAGGTTGCCAAAGTTGCCAGAAGGAACACTGAAAATGACTGGTTTACCCTTTGTATTGAGCTGTTTATACGCTTCAAAGTAGTAGAAACTTTGAGGAATTAAGCGAGCAATATTGATAGAATTGGCTGAACTCAAACGGATTTTTGATGTCAAAGTATCATCTAAAAAGGCTTGTTTAACTAAGGCTTGACAATCATCGAATGTACCATCAACTTCTAAGGCAGCAATGTTTTTGCCCAATGTTGTTAATTGTTTTTCTTGCAACATACTCACTTTGCCCGATGGATAAAGGATAACCACTTTTATACCCACTGCTTCATAGAACCCAGCTGCCACTGCCCCACCCGTATCGCCTGAAGTAGCGACCAAAATGACCAATTCTTGATTGTCATTCCGATTAAAATAAGACATCAGTTGTGCCATAAACCGTGCGCCAAAGTCCTTGAAAGCTAATGAAGGACCATGGAATAACTCTAAGATATGTGTGCTATCATCGAGTTTGACAACAGGTGCTGGAAAATCAATAGCGGATTCAACGATGTTTTTTAAGTCGTTTTCAGGAATAGCATCGCCAATCATTGTCTTTGCAACTTCAAAAGCAATGCTTTGAAACGATTGACTTTTCAGGTTTTTTATAAAATTATCAGACAAATGCGGAATTCTTTCAGGCATATATAAGCCATTGTCTTCTGGTAAACCTTTGAAAACAGCTTCTTTGAGAGAGACAAATTTTGTTGGATTCTTTGTACTATAAAGTTTCATTGTTTGATATTGATGTTTATTACAAGCAGAATTAAATTGGTTATGAAAAAGTTCTACGTGGAACACGATTTTTATCCTCTAGTCGTGTTCCACGTAGAACAATAAAGTCATTTAACAGAGGACTGTACCTTCCATATTGATAGGTGAAATGTACAATTCACATTCAATTTTATGCTTTTGATAAATTTTTTGCATCGCTAAACCTGCATTTTCTGCCACTAAACTGTTTTCGGACAAAGCAAAAATTGAAGGTCCAGAGCCTGAAATTGAGCAACCAAGCACCCCCTCAGTATAAGCCGCTTCTTTTACTTCAAAAAAATAAGGAATTAAAGAAGCACGTTGTGGTTCTATAATCACATCAACCAAAGAGCGACGAATCAAATCAAAATCAGAGTTGAACATGCCGATGACGAATGCGCCCATATTTGCGGTTTGTTTGACCGCATTTTTCAAGGAAACTTCTGTTTTTAACATAGCCCGAGCTTCTTTCGTCAAGACTTCTACCTTTGGATAAATGACCGTAGCGTACATACCACGAGGTACATGAATGCGATGGACATCATTTGTCGAAGAGTCGCGTACCAATGTAAAACCACCTAAAAGCGATGGTGCAACATTATCGGCATGGATAGCGCCGCTTGCGATACTCTCTCCCAAGACAGCAAATTGAAGCAAATCACGTTTTTCCAATGGGCGACGTAGTAATTCATTGATAACAACAACTGCTGCCGCCGCACTTGCTGCGCTTGAACCTAAGCCAGAACCAAAAGGCATTTTCTTATGGATTTCCATTTCAATACCTCGATTTGACTCGCCTAAATGTTCGAGTAATTTCAAAGCAGCATAGCCAGCTGTATTCTTCTCTGCTTCATAAGGTAGCTTACCACCTGTTATTTTGGAGATACGTAAACCAGAGACATCTGAAAAACGAGCAATGATTTCGTCGCCAGGCTTTTCTAAGGCGAAACCAAGAACGTCAAAACCACATGCAACATTCGCTACACTGGCTGGTGCGAAAACTTTGATGCCCGTTTTGTTTTTTGTTGAAGTAATAATTGTCGGATTAGACATTTCCATATTATGGCATTTTTGACCCCCTCAGTATTTTGAATATTCAAAAACATACTTGTTCCACGTAGAACAATATAGGGTATAAAAAAAGAATTGAGATGTGTTAACACCCCAATTTTTTACTGATTAAGTGGTGCAAAGTTACGTTGAAATTCTACTAAATTCATCTCGCCTTTTAAGATTTTATATCTTTTAGAAAAAGTATAAGGCACTAAATAAAAAAGGTTCGTATTCTTGCGAGATACGAACCTTTTTATTTTAGAATAAAAGCTATTGGAACTTCCGTTTTAAGAACCAAGTGTTGTCGTTGAGTGTAAAACCCAGATTGATTCTAAAATAATTTTCAGAAACAATTTTAGTTTTTAACTGACCATATTCTAAGCCTACATTCATATAAGAAATTTGTTGACCTCGACCAACACGTAAAGGTAAACACATGCCAATCGTACCTGCCGTATTTTTCACTTGCTCACCGCCCAAGCTACGGGGGTCTGAACCTGTATGAAAACCAACACGCCATCTAACTTTTTCTTCTTCGGATTTTAACTTGTTTTTGTCGAGAATAAATTCAACACCCGCAGAAAACTGATTGGCATCTAAAAGCGTTTCGGGTTTTGCCTCATTTTTATACTGACTCCATTTTGAAACCTTGTACTCTATACCGCCCTTGAACAATAAACCATTTTCGTACATAATGCCTGCAGTATATTCGGAAGGCAAAACGCCACTTCCCGCTTTGTCAGTAAAACTCGTAACAGAGTCAACCAAAGTACCCAAAACACGATTGTAAAAACGATTAGATTTAGTCGTAAAACTTGTTGAAGGATTGCCATAGAGACCAATGACGATGTGCTTCCTATCTCCTTGGTCATTTGGATTTTTCTTAGGATCAAGTGTGAAATCATATTGTAAACCACCATTCCACGAAAAACCTCTGATATTATAGTCGTCATCGAAATAGTTGGCGTAACTAACAGATAATTTATCGCCTAAAACAGACTGACGAATGGAATTAATTTTTCCAAAAACATAACCCACATTGACACCTAGAGAAAGCCCTTTGTAACTGATGCCATTGCCTATCATGGCGCGATATGTACCACCACTACCAACAAAGAAATTGGTTAAAGTTGATGAGTC
>JAYTMI010000414.1:0-9103 GCA_043728625.1 Saprospiraceae bacterium
CGTTGTTTGCTTTGTTTCGGGATATTTTCAATCCCCTTTGCGAAGCCAAAACAGCGGCATTTTCGCAAGAAAAATCAACGCATCTCAATTATATCTGTTATATGTTTTGGGATGTTAGCCCATTATCAACGTGGATAAAGTTTGCCAATATGCAAGAAATAGGCTTATCATTTATGGCAAGTCTTTCAGAGGCAGATTTAGCAAATATGCAATTGCCAGAAGGCGTGTTGGATAGTATGAAACAACAAATTGCCCAATCAACGACAACCATGAAAACGCGTGAAGAGATTTTCGCAGAAGGGCAGCAGCAATATAAAAATATAGATATCGAAACCAAAGGCTACTATGAAGCAATAGCCGATGTGATGCAACGCTGTCTTGAATTAAGCAATCCCGCCTGTGTAGAAAGTGGTTTGCACGGACTTGGACACATGGCGACTTTTCTGCCCGATATGGCTGTGCCGATTATTGATGCGTATTTGAAAAATGGGAAAAACCGTTCTGAAACATTGGTCAATTATGCAGAAATGGCGCGGACGGGGATGATATTGTAAAGCAATAGAAACTATTTTAAAAATCATAAAAAACCTTACTCATGACAACATACACCGTCAAAGGCACAATAAAAGACCAAAAAGGTCAGCCACAACAAGGCTTAATCATTCGGGCAACCGATAAGGATTTCACGGGCGAAAACGCTTTGGGGTCACCCGATAGCACGGATGCAAGCGGGGCGTACTGCATCGTGTATAACAGCGATGATTTTGTCATCGAAGGCAAGGAGACAACGGTTGCCGACCTCATTATCCGTGCTTTTGACAGCACAGGGCAGTTATTGGCAAAATCCAAAATGTTGCGGGGTTCGGAACAATCGAAGGAACAGCAGAACAGCCAAATGCCTGTTGTGATAGACCTCGTTATCGGCACGGACAGCGATGCCGAAGATATTTCTATTGTGCGGGGCAGAATCACCGTTGGCGATGCCCCTACAAAAGACATTGAAGTAAAGGCTTTCGACAAAGACTTGCCCAGTAGAAACTTTGATGAAGAATTAGGCAGTTGCAAAACCGATGCTTTTGGCAATTACTATATCCCATACAGCCCCAAAAAAGCCCGAAGTATCGAGCGTGGCACAGCAGATGTGTATATTGAGGTCAAAAAAGATGAAAATATGGAACATCCCGATGCAAGCGGGACTGAGGGGGGGCAATCCGATACCCGCTATAATGTCGGGCGTGAAGTGGTGATTGATTTAGCTTTAACCGCCATAGAAATCAAAGACAAACCCGCAGAATATGACAATTATTGGGCAATATTGAGTTCCATTACTGAGGGGGTCGTTTATGCCGAAGACATTGATTTTCTCACCAATGAAACGGGTATCAATGCGGCGCATTTGGAGTATTTGCGTTTGGCGCAAGTATGGACGAATGAAAGTAAAATTGCGCCTCAAATATTCTATGGCTTGTTGCGAACAGATTTTCCAACAGACATGGCTCTTTGGGTTGAAAAAAAGCAAAAGGACTATGAAACCGCCCTTGAAAAAGCGGTGAAAGAAAATATCATTGCTAATTGGGATGTCAATATAGCGGACATTATATCTTTTGTTGCTCAAAAAAGCCTTAAAGTAGAAAAAGATAGCCAGCCTACGGTTATGCAAACCGTATTGAGTGCGGTGTTACCAAATGGAGGCTTACAATTAGAATTGACACAAGATTTAATCAATCATGATGCAACAAATGGTGATTTTTGGGTGGAAGCCGAAAAAAATGAGCTTTATGGCGAATTTGTACCTAAAATCCTTTTTGGCTTTGATGTCTCCGCTTTGACCTATCAAAATGAGTTTTTGACCCAACGACTTCTATCTGAAACGGCAACTAATACCGTTGAGTTAGTGGTAAAAAATAATTCAAATTGGGTAGAATTGATGCCAACTGAACAAGAAGCCGATAAAGCAAATTTCAAGTTTCCCGATACCATCAAAGGCGAAACCCACAATGAAAAGCGTACCAACTACGCCACCCGCATCATGGAAACTTTGGAAAGCAATCATCCGAGGGAATATGTGATGAAAGAATTGGAAAAACCCGTGGTGTACAAAGGCGAAACCATTTGGGAAACCATTAAAGGTGAAAGCCAAAAAGAAGATTTTGATATTTTAAACTTTGATACAACAAAAGTAGAAGATAAGGTTAAATCTCAAATCGTCGCCTTACAAGATGAAGTAAGAGCGTATCCCGAATTTGCAACAGTTATTTCAGCGTCGGGCTTTTGGACAGACGAAAAAGTGACGACAATACCCACTAATACCATTAAAGAAGGCGTAAAAACCTTTTTTAATGAGAGCCTTTATAATTTCAAACAACCCATTGGTTTTTTCCTTCAACAACAACAAGATTATTTTCCAAACGCAAAGGAGGATTCACCCGAAGGCAAAGCACAAAACACCCTTAAATTAGCCGTTGAAAAGCAGTATCGGGTTAGAGGCATTGCTAAAAATGCTGAAATGGCGGATATATACCTCAAAGCAGGAGTCACATCTGCCACAAATTTTGCTTATGGAACACCCGTTGAATTAAAGGGAAAACTAATTGATAAAGGTGTTAAACCCAAAGAAATCCAAGAAACGGAAGACACTGCCAAAGAAATATTGGTAACAGGTCATTACATCGCATCGGAGTTGTTTATCCATTTCAACCACACCAATCCACGTGTGATGGGCAGCAATCGGGAGACTTTGGAATTGACCCAAACAACCGAAGGCATTTTGCCGACTTCTTATGGAGCAGCACCAGCTAATACTTTTAATATTAGGGCTACCTACGAAAACCTCTTTGGTTCAACCTCTTCGTGCAGTTGCGACTACTGCCGTTCCGTGTATAGCCCAACGGCTTATTTTGTGGATTTTATGTGGAATTTGTTGAAAGATAAAGAATCTAAGACATGGAAAACCCCAGCTTTTCAGTTGTTACGCCGTCGCCCAGATTTGCGCTATCTTAAACTCAATTGTGAGAATACGAATACTCGTGTTCCTTATATTGATTTAGTGAATGAGATTTTTGAAATCTATATAGCATATTCTCATGGACTTGATCGAAATGATTTGTCTCGTAATTCTATTAAAAAAGCCGAAGAAGTAGCAAAAGAGCCAGAATATTTGGTCGAAGCGGCTTATGCTAAATTAAATGAAAAAGTATTTCCATTAACCCTGCCATTTGATAAAGATTTTGTGACTGTTCAGACCTATCTTACTGAGGGGGGGACTTCTTTGTATGATACTTTGGTTTTGGCAGGGGAAACAAATGAAAGTAAATTAGTATCTGCCATTATCGGGCTAAATGACATGGAATACACAATTTTGACCAATGTATATAATCCATTTTATAAGATTTTAGCACAATTAACACCCGATACATTACAAAGTATCAGAATAGAACTTGGTAAATCCTCCTTTGTTAGGGACAACTTTGAGTCCTTTTTGGACAAGCTTAAAAATCCTTTAAACTCGACTTGGAGTGCCGATGTAATTAGGTTTTATGACTTAATAAAAGACATGACCTTATCTGATTCCCAATGGCGTATTTTTAAGCAAATATTCATTGCAGGAAACCCTACGCAAAGGGTCATTTCGCCAGCTATGATGTATGGTTTGTCAAAAAATAATGAACATTATGGCAGTCTCGAAGGCTTTAGTACCCAAATTAGCCCAATTGTGTCTTTTCTTCAAAAAACAAATATTTCGTTTCAAGAATTAGATAAAATTTTAAAAACGACCATTGTTAATAAACAGGGTGGTGGCATAACATGGACAGTTTTACCAAGCAACCCAGATGCTTGTAAAATTGAGAATTTATATATCAGTTACCGTACTACGGATAACAGTTACAGTCCTGTAAGTGATGACCATTTTGTAATGCTCAATAGGTTTATTCGCCTTTGGAAAAAATTAGGTTGTACCATTGAGGAATTAGATTATATGTTGGCTACTTTTTTTAGAATAAGGTATCCAAAATTTGATGACCAATTAATAGCGGATTATTTTGTGGCGGGTATTTTACAAGATATTGCTTATACTTTGCTGTTGCAGAAACAGTTGAATTGGTCATTGAAACGGGTTGTTGAGCTATTTGATACTGGAAATGATGCCCAAAAAGGAGCGCAAGACACGCTCCTCAAAAAGTTGGGTATTAAGATGAGCCTCCTTGAACTCAATGGTATTATCACTGGAATATTTACAGAAATAAATGACCCTAAACAATTGCATAGCCTGTTGCTTAAATTTGAAGCCATTCGTCAAGCAGGATTTAAAGCAGAAGAGGTCAAATACCTCCTTACAAATATTAGCATTACTGAAAATGAACAAAAAGACCGCATCACCAACGAAGAAGTGCTCAATTTCGCTAAAAAATTGCGGGATGGCTTGCGGAAAATAGCGGCAGATACAGCAGCACAACCTACACTAACGGCTGATTTTATTGTTGAAAAACTGAAATTGGTGTATGAAGATGTAGAGATACTCCAATTATGGTCAAGTATTTTCAATAATAAAATTCGTTTTACTACTGATTTCAAACTTGGTACATCAGAGCAACTACCCAATCTATATAGCCAACTAACCTATAATAATGGAATCATTACCTTTGAAGGTTTTGGTTCGCAAATGGCTATTGATAAACTGAAAGCAACACTAAATGATTTGCAAATCAAACAAAAACAACTCCAAGCAGATTTGGAGCGAACCATTCCTCAAACTGAAAAAGACATAATTCAAAGAGAAATAGACCTAATAACTCAAAAAATTACATACTTTCCAGTGTATTCAAAAGCATTGGATTTAATACCCGCAGCCTACAAGAAAAATATAATTGATGCTATTGGCAACAATCATTCATTATTTTTGAGCATAAGTGAAGTCGAGGAAATTTTGGGAAAATTGGAAAAATCTACCGAAGATGATACTAAAGCGGTTTTAAAAATAATCTTTGATAAACTCTATTTTTACTTAACAGATGCCTTCATTGCTCAAACGGTCAGCAATGAGTTCAAACTCGATGTAGCAACGACACATTTGTTGATTCATACCATTCATCCAGAGTGGAAAGAAGCATTAAAAGCAAATTTTGTTGATGTACAATCAGTACTATCAAGCGCAAATATGTGGTTGACTCCGCCTAAAACGGAGGAATATACCTTTACGCCAAGTGTTGTTTTAGAAGTGCCAGACAGTAAAAAGCCATTGATAGCGGGTAAATATTATAAGGTTATTACAAGCACAAATTGGGCAACTATTCAATGGGAAGCAAAAACCTTCAAAAAGGTTCATGTTGCCGAGCAATACCTTTTTAGCGATAAAATTTTCACGGATATAAAGGCGAAAATGCTTCAATTCGATAAATTCGCTTTGCTCGTTCAAAAGTTCAAATTGCAAAATGATGAATTGGAATGGATTGTAAACCATCCCCAAAATTTTGATTATTCCCCTACGCTTGTACCCAATCCTAACCCAAATAACATTAAATCCGATGTTTTTTTAGATTTTCAATTAAATAATAAATTTACTTTCCATCACTGGCAACGTTTGGCAGATTATACCTTCTTGAAAAAGGTTTTGAATGATGAAGATGGGAAAGATTTATTAGAAGTCTTCCGTTTGGCTTCGCTTTTTAATACAGAAGTATTGAAGAAGCAACTATTGTATTTGACACAATGGAAAGACATTGATTTAGGAACAAATGTGGCATTGTTTACGAATGAAGTTCATTTGTTGAAGCAATACCACATCAAACAATTCAACGATAAATACGGTTTTTTGCCTTCTATACTGAGGGGGGGTACCCCTTCTTATGTTAAAGCCGTTAAAGATGGCATACTCTCCAAGTACGAAGGAGAAGCCAAAGACACGCTGCAAAAACGTTGCGAAGACAAATTGCGTGCCTTGCGCCGCAATGCGCTGATGGATTATATCATACACTATAAAAATATTCCCAATGTCAAAAATGCCAACGACCTCTACGAATATTTCCTAATTGACGTAGAAATGGAGCCGTGCATGACCACCTCCCGCATCGTACAAGCCAATGCTACGCTCCAACTTTTCGCTCAACGGGTTTTGATGAATTTGGAAAGCCCTTCTGTTAAACCAGAACATATTAACCAAACTTGGTACGACTGGATGCACAAATACCGTGTCTGGGAAGCCAACCGCAAAGTCTTCCTCTATCCCGAAAACTGGATAGAACCCGAATTGCGAGATGATAAAAGCGAGATTTTCAAGGCTTTAGAAAGTGAATTGCTGCAAGGCGATGTCACCCATGATAATGCTGTAAAAGCCGTAGGAACGTATTTGTATGCTTTGGATAGTATTGCACGGTTGGATGTTCGGGCTTTTTGTGGAGAAGTGCCTGATGAAAGACATCCCTATACAAAAATACTTCACGTTGTGGCACGTACTTTCAATGTGCCGCATATTTACTATTATCGTCACCTTTCTATTGAGGGGGTATGGTCGCCTTGGGAGAAGATGGATGTAGGAGTTGAAGGAGACCAAATTGCGATTACTATGTGGAAAAGTCAATTAATCGTGTTCTGGTTATCATCGGCAGAAAAGGAATTAACTGTTCCAGCAATTATGAAACTAGGGACAAATAAACCTTTAGTAGGAGATAGTATGGAAAAGAAATTGAAGTATATAGAATTAGGACTTAATTGGTGTTTTTATCAAAATAAAAAATGGTCAACTAAAAAATCTTCAAAGGATAAAGTTAAATCCTTTATTGAGGCACCAAATCCACCAGGCCTTAATTTAAACGTAGGAAATATAAAATCGTATAAATTAATTTTGCCTTTTAATCTTGATTTTTTAGAAGTAGATGTTTGGTCAATACCAGATATTTATCTTCCAGGTACTGGTACTCATTCATTCGTTGACTATGTTAATGATATTGGTAAGTATATATTTAATGATAACTTAATTAACCCTACAACTACCACAACATTAACTGTTTCAGCAAATAGTAATACAACTAGACAGTATTTTAATAATATTGCTTATATGCAATTGCGTTTAACATCATCTACTCGATTTTTAAGAGGGCTTCTTACAACTAATATTAATGGAAGGCTTTCTATATTGAGTTTGTTTAAAAAAAATTACTTAGATTTATCAATAGTTACAGAATGGAATTTGCCCTATTTTCTGGATGATAAATCATTTCTGGTTGATAGTAAAAACAAAAGACTATATTTTATTCCGTTGTTTAACAGTTCTAATTCTTATTATATCCCTTTTGAATTTATAAATTTCTATCATCCATATTCAAATGATTTTTTGTTATCATTTTCTAAAAATAAGTTATTTGAAATTGATTCTCAAAACACCCTCAATGATAAATATTCAATCCTTGATTATTCAATAAATCTTGAATTATCATTTGATTTAAACAAAACTATAGAAATAGTTGATTTTACTAAAAATGGTACATATTCTTCCTACAATTGGGAAGTATTCTTCCATATTCCTATGCTCACAGCCAATCGCTTGAGTCAAAACCAACGCTACCAAGAAGCGCAGCAATGGTATCACTATATCTTTAACCCAACCACATCAGAAGTGGCTGTACCAACAACCGCAGACCCTGGTGGAGTCAGTCGTTATTGGCAGTTTCTGCCTTTCCGCAAGGCGATTAGTGAAAGCCATGAAAGCATTGTGGAC
This sequence comes from Saprospiraceae bacterium, assembly GCA_043728625.1. GTDB lineage: Bacteria > Bacteroidota > Bacteroidia > Chitinophagales > Saprospiraceae > JAAFJT01. The sequence goes on from JAYTMI010000414.1 coordinate 7,712, forward strand.
ATTTTAAAGAAAATAAGTACCAACAATACTGATGGGGTCACTCAACTGAACGTTTGGCGCAATGACCCTTTCAATCCTCATGCGATTGCCCGTTTGCGGATACAAGCCTATATGCGTAATGTGGTTGGGAAATACATTGAAAACCTAATCAATTGGGGTGATTCGCTGTTTCGGCAAGATACTATGGAGAGTATCAATGAAGCCACGCAATTGTATATTTTGGCAGCAAATATTTTGGGACCTCGCCCTATCAAAATACCACGTAAAGAGGTAACAGATAAGATTTATAACTACGCTCAATTGAAAAATCAAGGTATTGACGCTTTCGCCAATGTCTTAGAAAATCATACGCCTAAACCAGCAGGTACGCCGCCCGATAATAACCAAGAGGCTTTGCAATTGACGGCTAACCAATTCTATTTCTGTATTCCCGACAATACATTTATTCTCAAATATTGGGATACCGTAGCCGATAGGTTGTTTAAAATACGTCATTGCCAAAATATCGAGGGTGTTGAACGCCAACTCGACCTTTTTGAACCAGAAATTGACCCTGCTTTATTGGTCAGAGCCAAAGCAATGGGTATGGATATTGGCAGCATTTTACGGGATATGCAAACACCTATGCCGCATTATCGCTTCAATGTGATGCTACAAAAAGCCCTTGAATTGTGCGCAGAACTGAGGGGTCTGGGCAATAGCCTACTTTCTGCCATTGAGAAAAAAGAAGGGGAAGCCTTGTCCATGATGCGCCAAAAGCATGAGGTGCAGATGTTAGACATGGTGCGTGAAATCAAAATGATGCAAGTAAGGGAATTAAGAGAAAATTTGAATGGTTTGAATTTGTCTTTGGAAAGTGCAAGTAAGCGGTATGAATATTATTCGACACGGCAAAAAATCAATTTTAAAGAACGAGAAGCCCTAACTTTTACAAAAGCTGCACATGGTTATGAATCAATTGCACAAGGCTTTTCTACAAGTGCTACCGTTGCATTTGCAATTCCACAATTCCATCTTCAAGCTATGGCATCAGGAACATCAGCAGGTGGAGAACAAGTAGGAAAAGTTTTACAAGCATACGGTAGTATTTATCAAGCCTTAGCAAGTCAATTCACTTTTGCCTCAAGTATGGCAAAAACGGATGCAGACTACGACCGTCGTAAAGAAGATTGGGATTTTCAAAAAGACCTCGCTCAAATAGAAAAACGGCAAATTGACAAACAAATCCTTGCTGCCGAAATCCGCATCAATATTGCCGAAAGAGAACTACAAAACCACGAACAACAAATAGAAAACACCCGACAAATAGAGGATTTTCTCCGCAATAAATTCACCAACCAAGAACTGTATGGCTGGATGGAGCGAGAAGTCAAAACCCTCTACAACCAATGC
>JAYTMI010000415.1:0-12710 GCA_043728625.1 Saprospiraceae bacterium
CTGCTCCAGTTTTGTGGCCTCCTTAATAAAAATGGCATTTTTGCTAAATGCCTTAACATTGTTATTTAGTGGATTATTTTGGTTATGTCAATAAACCCGAATTACTACCATTACTACCAACTACCATACTATCATCATACTAAATAAAACAAACAAAATGCTACGAGACTACTACCGCCGAAACCTACCTCATCTCTTACCTATGGGAGCAACTTTTTTTGTAACTTTTAGATTAAAAGGCTCAATACCTAAAAGTATCATTGACAAATTAGCCTTTGAAAGAGACCAAGCACTTGTAGAAAATACTTTCAGAAAGGATATTTTAGAACCGGAACGACAAAGCCTAAAATATACCATTGAAAAAAAATATTGGCAAGCATTTAATGATGTTTTGGATACCATTAAAGAAGGGCCACACCATTTGAAAATACCAGAATTGGCACAAATTGTTGTTGATAGAATGACTTTTTTTGATGGTATTTACTACAATTTGCACTCTTATGTTGTTATGAGTAATCATGTTCATGCTTTATTAGACTTCTCGGTGCAATTAAAAAATATTGAAGGTGCTATAACAGAAGAGAATTATAAACAATTAGAGAGTGTGATGAAATTGATAAAAGGCAGTAGTGCTAAATATTGCAATGATTGGTTAAAAGAACATCAAATGCCGCCCTTAAGCCCATTTTGGACGGCTGAAACTTATGACCGTTATATGAGAAATCAACAACATGAGGATGCAACGATTAACTACATTTTGAATAATCCTGTTAAAGTGGGAATATGTAAAAAATGGCAAGATTATCCTTTTGCTTGGCGTTTATAGGGCTTGTAGCGCGGGTTTAAACCTGCGCTACAAAGTACTCGGGTTTAAACCCGAACTACGTTAAATAATAAAAATGAAAAAACTAACTATTCCATACATCAATCAAACAGGCAACACCTTCCCGTTTTTTGATTTCTCAAAGCCTGTTGCGATAGACACACAGCCTTGGGCAAACGACGAAGACAAACCGACCGTTCATTTTGCCATCATGCACGACAACACACACATATATATAAGGTACACCGTTCAAGAAAACAGCATCATTGCCAAAGCAACGCAAAACAACGGAGCTGTTTGGAAAGACAGTTGTGTTGAATTTTTTATCACACCTGAAAACGATGGCGTTTTTTACAATTTTGAATTCAATTGTATCGGTACAAAACTTTTGTATGCGGGCAAGACAAGGAATGGTAGAACGCCTGCCAATGATGTGACAATAAATAGAATTATAGCCGAATCAACCCTTGGCAATCAGCCTTTTGATGAAAAATTTGGCGCATTCGATTGGACAATGACTGTTGTGATACCTGTTACTTCTTTTTTTCAACACAATATTAAAACCATAAAAGGCAAAACGTGTCGCGCCAATTTCTATAAATGCGGCGATGGGCTTACCAAACCGCATTATTTGTCGTGGAATAATATCGAAACGCCTAAACCCGATTTTCATACCCCTCAGTATTTTGGGGAAATCACTTTCGAATAATAGAATATTGCTTGTAAAATTCTATTTTTGCCGCGCAAAACATAAAAGTAGAACTGTTTGAAGGCACAATAGACAATTATGATATTCCAAATCCAACCGCACGAGCGTGAGATTTTCCGCATCATCAGCGAAACGGCATCCGAGTTAGGTTTTCCTGCGTATGTCGTCGGCGGCTTTGTTCGTGACAGATTGTTGGCTCGACCTTCGAAAGATATTGATATTGTTTGTGTCGGTTCGGGTATAAAATTAGCCGAAGCGGTCGCTGCAAAGATGCGCCCTTCGCCACGAGTTGTCACGTATGCACGATTTGGAACGGCGATGTTTCGTTGCAAAGACATCGAATTAGAGTTTGTCGGCGCACGTCGGGAGTCTTATCGCACTGAATCGCGCAAGCCAACCGTTGAAGATGGTACTTTGGAGGATGACCAAAATCGTCGTGATTTTACCATCAATGCCTTAGCGGTTAGTCTTAATGAAGATAATTTTGGTGAAATCATTGACCCTTTCGACGGCATTCGTCACCTTGAAGAAAAAGTTATCCAAACACCACTCGAACCAAGCAAAACTTTTTCCGACGACCCTTTGCGCATGATGCGCGCCATTCGATTCTCTACTCAATTAGGCTTTCACATCGAAACCGATACCTTCAAAGCTATTGGGGATTTAAGAAGTCGCATCAAAATCATTTCAAAAGAGCGCATTATTTCTGAAATTGAGAAAATAATGGCAACACCGACCCCCTCAGTAGGTTGGGCTTTATTGATGCAAACTGGGCTTTTGCAAATCATTTTCCCTGAAATGATTGCTTTAAAAGGCGCAGAAACTAAGGAAGGTATCGGTCATAAAGACAATTTTTGGCACACACTACAAGTCTTAGATAATACCGCACGACGTACCAACAATATTTATTTGCGTTGGGCAGCCGTGATGCACGACATCGGCAAACCTGCCACAAAACGATTCGATAAAGAAGAAGGTTGGACATTTCATGGGCATCAAGAAGTCGGCGCGGCGATGATACCGCGTTTGTTCCGCAATTTAGGTTTACCGCTTGACGACCGTATGAAATATGTGCAAAAAATCGTCCGTTTGCACCATCGTCCTGTCTCTTTGACCAATGAAAATATTACAGATTCTGCCATTCGACGTTTGCTTTTTGATGCAGGCGATGACTTAGAAGATTTGTTCATCTTGTGTGAGTCAGATATTACCTCAAAGCAAGCGGCTCGCGTCGCTCGTTATCTCGAAAACTATGAGGTTGTTAAACAACGTTGCCTTGAAGTTGAAGAAAAAGACAATATCCGCAATTGGCAACCACCCATTACAGGTGAATTAATTATGGAAACGTTTAATATTCAACCGTCGCGTGAAGTGGGTATCATCAAAACAGCGATTCGTGAAGCAATTTTGGACGGTATTATTCCAAATGAATATGAAAAAGCCTTTGAGATGATGTTAGAAGAAGGAAACAAATTGGGATTAAAAAACGAATAGCCCTGAAAGGGCGTAATGTGTGAGCAATGGGTAACGCCCATTGAAAAAATAAACAAGCATGAAAAAAGTAGGTATTCTCGGCGGTGGACAGTTAGGAAAGATGTTGTGTTTGGCAGCTGCAGATTGGGATTTAGAGATTTATGTATTGGATAGGAAGGGGTCTCCTGCACAATCGTATTGCAAACATTTTATTGTCGGCGATTTCAATAATTACGATGATGTTCTACGTTTTGGACGTTTAGTTGATATATTGACCATTGAAATTGAACATGTGAACGTCAAGGCTTTGACTGTTTTGGAAAAAGAAGGTGTAAAAGTTCATCCAAATTCTAAGGCTTTAAAAATGATAAAAGACAAAGGTTTGCAAAAACAATTTTATCAAAAACACAAATTGCCTACGTCAGAATTTCAGCTTTTTGATAAAATTACTGAGGGGGGTGTTACGTTGCCTTGCGTTTGGAAATCGCGCAGTGGCGGCTACGATGGCAAAGGTGTTTCGATTTTAAAAACCGTTGCAGACATCAAAAAACTACCGAATGAGCCTTGTTTGATTGAACAATTGGTTGAAATTGATAAAGAAATCGCTGTCATCGTTGCTCGAAATGAAGCGGGACAAGTCGTGGCATACCCCTCAGTAGAAATGGTCTTTGACCCAAAAGCGAACCTTTTAGATTATCAATTGTGTCCTTCGGCAATTTCTAAAAACATAGAAAGGGCGGCGCAAAATTTAGCGAAGCAATTGATAAAAAAATTCAAAATGTGCGGTCTGTTAGCTGTTGAATTGTTTTTGACAAAAGACGGTCAATTACTCATCAATGAAGTTGCGCCGCGTGCGCATAATTCAGGACATCATACCATTGAAGCGATCGAAACTTCACAATTTGAACAACATTTGCGAGCAATTTTGAATCTGCCTTTGGGTTCAACAACGATTCGTAAGCCTTCTGTTTTGCTCAATTTAGTGGGTGCAGAAGGTTACACAGGTGAAGCCGTCGTAGATGGCTTTGAAAATGCTTTAAATACTGAGGGGGTGCATATTCACCTTTATGGCAAGCACATCACAAAGCCATTTCGCAAAATGGGTCATGTGACAATTTTGAACAAAAACGTCGAAACAGCCGTTGAAATAGCATTAAAATTAAAAAAAGAATTGCGTATCATCGCTTAAAAAAACACGTATGAATAGGAAATCAATGGAGTATGTTTATATAGCGATTGCCGCTATCATTATCTTTTCTAAACTGCAACAACCAGAACGCAGTACATGGGATTACGGCATGATTGCAGTCGGTTTAGTATTGATTGGTACGTCCCTATATCGTTTGTTTTTAAAAAAATAATTCGTATGGTTATCTGGCTGTATTGTTATATGGCTAAACGGCTAAAAACCATACAACAATTCAACAATATAACAATATAATAGATGAAAGTTGTCCACGTTAGTGTCATTATGGGTTCAGATTCCGATTTACCCATTATGAAACAGGCTGCCGAATTGCTCGCAAGTTTCGGCATTCCCTTTGAAATTACCTTCATTTCAGCGCATCGCACGCCAGATAGAATGGTCAGCTTCGCAAAAGAAGCGCATACACGCGGTGTAAAAGTCATCATTGCTGGTGCAGGTGGCGCAGCGCATTTGCCAGGTATGGTGGCTTCATTAACGCCACTTCCTGTCATTGGTGTACCTATAAAAGCATCTAATTCTATTGATGGTTGGGATTCCATTCTCTCCATTTTGCAAATGCCGAATGGTGTGCCTGTCGCAACGGTTGCCCTTAATGCTGCCAAAAACGCTGCTATTTTAGCTGCTCAAATATTGGGCAGCAGCGATAAAATTATGCAAGATAAAGTCATCGCCTACAAACAGGAGTTGGCAAATGAAGTGACCCGCAAATACGAGCATTTGGCACGTATTGGCTATGAAAACTACGGAAAAGACTTTTAATTAATGGATAATGGATAGTTGATAATGGATAATACTTATGATTATCCACTATCCCTTATCCATTATAAATTATCAACTAAATAAAATGGATTATCAAAATGTAGTCGTCGAAAATGACGGTGGTATTATAACACTCACTATCAGCCGCGAAAAAGCACTTAATGCTTTGAATCAGCAGACGATGGCTGAACTAAAAAGCTTTTTTGAAAGCGATTTCAAAAAAATTACGGATTTAAAAGGTGTTATTCTCACAGGTGCTGGACCAAAGGCGTTTGTGGCGGGTGCGGATATTTCTGAATTTCTGAATTTAGAAGGCAAAGGGGAAGAAATGGCACAGCGTGGACAGGATATTTTCCAAAGCATCGAGCGTTTTCACAAGCCCGTTATTGCGGCAGTCAATGGTTTTGCCCTCGGCGGCGGTTGTGAATTGGCGATGGCTTGTCATATCCGCATCGCTTCACCCAATGCAAAGTTTGGTCAACCAGAAGTGAGTCTTGGTATCATCCCCGGTTATGGTGGTACACAACGATTGGTGCAACTCGTCGGCAAAGGCAGAGCCTTAGAACTGATGATGACAGCCGATATGATTGACGCTACTGAGGGGTATCGCATCGGCTTAGTTAATCATGTTGTCGAAGAAGGTCAAACGGTAGCAAAAGCAAAGGAAATCATTGCTAAAATAGCAACAAAAGCACCTTTTGCGATTACAAAAGTCATAGAAGCGGTCAATGCCTTCTTCGACCCGGGTGGTGATGCGGGCTTTTTTACAGAAGTCGTTGAGTTTGGCAAATGCTCAAATTCTGATGATTTTAAAGAAGGTGCTTCGGCTTTTGTAGAGAAACGGAAGGCAAATTTTAGTAGAAAAAACTAAGTCATTTGTCATTAAGTCATTTGTCGTTGTTAAAACAAAACGGCTACCACTTACAAGCGGTAGCCGTTTTTTAAGTCAATATATATTTCTTAATTCAAAACAGGCAAAGCCAAATACCCCCTAAACTCTTTATCCTCTGCAAATTCCACGTTTTCAAAATCCGTCACCACATTATATAAGGTGTCGCGCTCAATCGGTTTGCGACCGACGCGGCGAATCATATTCACCAAATCACGGGTTGAAAGGGCAGGGTTTTGCTCCTCTGAACCTGCCATTGAGTAAATTTTTGTTGTATCGTCAATCGTTCCGTCCAAATCATCAACGCCAAAAGACAAAGCAATTTGAGCTGTCGGACGACCAATCATGGGCCAATAAGCCTTGATGTGGTCAAAATTGTCTAAGAAAATGCGGCTAACGGCATAGTTTTTCAAATCTTCAACCGTTGTACTTTCTGTGATATCCGACATTTCATTGTCTTTATTCCTAAATTTCAAAGGAATAAACGTCTGAAAACCGCCTGTTTTGTCTTGTAATTTACGTAATTCGTTCATGTGGTGTACACGGTGTTCATATTTTTCGATATGCCCATACAACATCGTTGCATTGGAACGCATACCTAAGTTGTGCCATATTTCATGTATTTCGAGCCATTGTTCACCTGTACATTTATCGTGTGCTATGATTTTACGGATGTCGGGATGAAAAATTTCTGCACCACCGCCTGGCAATGAATCGCAACCCGCCTCTTTCACCAAACGCATCCCCTCAGTATAACTCACTTTTGCTTTCTTAAAAATGTAGTGATACTCAACAGGCGTCAAAGCCTTGACGTGCATTTCAGGGCGATGCGCCTTTATTTTTTTGAAAAATTCAAGGTAAAAAGGCAAATCATATTGCGGCAAAACACCACCGACGATATGCACTTCGGTTACTGGCTGACCATCGTATTTATAGATGATATTCATCATGTCGTCCATCGTATATTCCCAAGAGTCTGCGCCACGTTGCTTGATGAGACGTGAATAGGAGCAAAATTTGCACGTATAAATACACAAATTGGTCGGTTCGATGTGGAAATTACGATTGAAAAAAGTCTTGTCACCATGCTTTTTTTCTCTCACAAAATTGGCTAATGCGCCCACAAAACTCAAATCCGCTTTTTCAAAAAGTGTCAAGGCATCCCCCTCAGTAATCCGGTCTCTTTTGCGGACTTTTTGTGCAATGGCTTGTAATTCAAGGCTTTGTGTTTTGTCATTGAGTATGACTTGAATATCTGCTGTATTTTTCATTATCTTTTTTTCGATTAATATTTAACGTTGTAAGGTAAACACACCAAAATGAGATTGGGTTTAAAATCTGTTGGGAAAGACGTAGTAACTCAAAGCCGTGCTTCGAGCAGTTGTAACTTCGAGTACATGGAACTGAAAGCGCAGCTTCGAGTTACAGCCAGTGTTACAACCCATATTTATCCACCAAATAAACCAAAGAAGTCAATGCCGCAGCCCCTAATTCCAACTCACGACGATTGACATATTCAATTTTATCAAAAGCGGTATGATGAAAATCAAAATAACGTTGAGAGTCAGGTCGCAAACCACCGAGCAGCAATTTTTGCGATTTTAAAGGACCAATATCTGCGCCACTACCGCCTTTCGTCAATTCCAAACCATAAGGCTTTAATAAACCTTCCCAAGAGCTGACTTTTTTGAATTTTTCAATAAATACAGAGGTGTCTGCATCAAACGAAATGCCGCGCGGAGTGAAGCCTCCTGCATCGGATTCAAGGGCTAATATATGGCGTTCTGTCGTGTTATTTTTTGCTATTTCAGCATATTTAGTGCCGCCACGTAAGCCGTTTTCTTCATTCATAAACAACACACAGCGAATTGTCCGCTTAGGTTTGTAGCCCGATTTTTTTAAAATATCTAAAACGCCCATGCTTTGCATACAGCCTGCACCATCGTCGTGTGCGCCTTGTGCGGGGTCCCACGAATCGAGATGTCCGCCTATGACAATGACTTCGTTTGGAAATTCAGAACCTTTGATTTCACCGATAACATTGTGGCTTTCAACATCGGGCAGCATTTTACACGTATTACGCATAAAAACTTTCATAGTTGGTTGATAACTAAGGGTTTTAGCCAATTTTTCAGCATCATTTGTTGAAATGCAAATGGCGGGTATTTTCGGATATTTGTCATCATAATTCAACGCTCCTGTATGTGGACGGTTGTCTAATTCAGTTGAAAGTGAGCGTACAAGGACAGCCACTGCGCCATATTTAGCGGCACGAGAAGCACCCGCATGACGCTGATCGCCTGCGCCACCATAAGCTTCAAAAGTTTGAATACGTGTTCTGTCCATCGGACGATTGTAAAAAACAATTTTACCTTTCACTTTATCGCCCAATTTATCCACTTCGTCAAGGCTTTTAACCTCAATGACTTCGGCTTCGACACCTTTTTTGCCTGTGCCGATGGAGTTACCTATGGAAAGTGAGCGTAATGTAACTTTACCGTTTTTTGTATTCATCACCACTTGTTCGGCTTCGCCACGTACCCAATGCGGTACCATGCACGCTTGTAAACGTGTTGCGAAACCCGAAGTATCCATCATTTGTTTGGTGTATTGCACGGCTTTTGCTGCACCATCAGAGCCGCTTAAACGGCTACCAATTTTGGTACACATATCATAGAGCCAAGGATAAGTGCTGGTTTGTGTGAGTGCATTGTCGTAAATTTTTCGGATAAAAAGCGCATCTTCATCACTGTTGATAGGTGTGTTTTGCCCCAAAACAGACGTTATACTGAGGGGGGTAAACAAGCAGAAAATGATTAGGCTTTGAATAGTGTAAAGGCGATTTTGTTTCTTCATAAAGGTACTTAGTTTGATTTTTAGACGATGTCTGATTCGTTTTTGAAAAAAATATGGTCATTTACGTTTAGTGCGACTATGATTTTTAAAAACAGAATTATATTTTTATATAAGTTTAGAATTAAAAATTTATTTTTAAAATTTTAAGATACGCAATTTTAAATTTCAATATTGAAAAGTGTGGTTTTTAAAAAGCCATAAATTTAACCTTAAATTATGCCCCCAAAATAAGACTAAAATGTTTAAGATTTTGAATATTCAGATAATACCCTCAACTTTGTGTGGTAGAAACACAAAGGGTACTTTAAAAACTTATGGTTACTACAAAAATGAAGATACGTCTTCGACTAAAAACCAATAAACTATAATCCCAATTTTGATACGATAGATTCTTTCTGAAAATATAAATTTATAATTTGGTTTTATTTGGTTAGGGCTGGAGGTGGTGCTTGTTGCGCTACCTCTTTTTTTATTTTTTAAAAATTTGAGCCACTGTCTTCCTCTCCTCTTCTAAGCGCAATAAGTTTTCAACCATCAAATCTCTATTGAAATGTGCATCGGTCAGTTGACCTTTGCGGGCAAATGTCGTTAATCTTTCGTAAAGTTCCTTCGCTTGTAGTAAATGAGCTTCTGCTTTATCAATCAAAGCTAAGGCTTCTGTACGCCCAACAGCTTCTTTTTTTTTCGAAATGGCAGCTTGTCTTAGATTAAAATAGGCATTGTACGCTATCAACGCCTCGCCACTGTGCGCGTTTGCCATGTCTCGAATCGCCTCTATATCGTTGGGAAAATACCGCAAAGCCCGTTGACCAAAATCAAACATGCGTGCCAACGAATCTTTTTTCAACCAAGTCTCTATGGTATCTCGATAGCTAAAAACGATTTTTTCATCATCAGCACATTGCTTTGGTTTTGAAAAACAATCAAAACCAATGGGTTTGTCTGTTAACTGCCACATCGGGTCGTGTGGATAGTGATTTTCAAGAAATACTGAGGGGTCTGTTAAAAAATATTTTTTGACCGCATCTGCTCCGCTTGAGCCCCAAGTCGCGTCTAACACATACCATCGTTCCTTGATTTTAACTACATTCCAAGCGTGTTCTTGTTGGTCGAATGTGCCTCGATAGTCTTTTGTCCAGCCATAGACGATTTCAGATTCAATGCCTACTTGACGACACATCGTTTTTATGAGTTTTGAATAGCCACTACACACTGCTTTTTTACGAGCGACAACATTGTAAGGCTCTTGCAACAATGTCGTATCGCCTTCTACACGTTTTCTCAAAAAAAGGTGGTCGTACACGATGTTTTTTGTCACCCAATCATAAATTAGCACCACTTTTAACGAATCGCTATTTATGCCTTTTATCAACGATTCTGTTAGTTCATCAACGGTTTGCCCTGTTGTTTGAACAGCGAAAAAAAGGGATATGATTAGTCCGATTTTCATGTGCAAGTAGTTGATTATGAATATTTTAAGTGACGGAGTGACTCAAAGTCACCCCGCCACTATGTGTTAAAACTTCTTAATTTTTATATTTTTAAAATCAATTGGCGACCCTTCATATTGCAACAATATCCGACCTTCTTTGGAAGTCGCATCTGCCCCTTCATTCACCAATTCACCATTAAGATATTGCAAACAATGACCATTTTTGGATTGAATCAAAAGGGTATTCCATTCGCCAGTGGGTTTATCATTGTCTTTAAAACGCGTGACAACGACGCTTTTTCCAGCGGGTTTTGTCGTGCCTTTTACATTTATGGTCACACTGTCTAACAAAACGAAATCGCCTGTAAAACCTTCTTTTACTTGAAATTGGATACCTCTTGGCCACAAAACATCGGGCGCATCGGTGGGGATATTATACATCACACCACTGTTTTTTGTATTGTCATTTCTATGATATTGCTTTTCGATATTCCAACGATATTCCACCGTCAATTCAAAATTTTTAAAGGATTTATTGGACATCAAATAGCCCACTTTTTCACCATACATACGAATCATATTGTCTGAAACGGCATAGATGTCTTGGGCATTAACCTGTTTGTTTTCTGTTGCAGTATAGGCATACCAACCGTTGAGGTTCGTTCCATTGAATAAGGGTTTGAACTTAGGGCTGCAACTGAAAAAAGTGAAGATAACTAAAGCAAATGACAGTGTTTTATTCATTTTTATTGTTTTATAAACGAAGTTTTAATCAAAAGTAAAAAGAACTTTTGAGAGATTTTAAGAAATTACCCCCCCCTCAGTATTTTCGATGAAACGCTCAGAAAAAAGACAAACGACATTTTTTTCTGAAAATATATTTCAAAAAAAATCCTAAAAATTATTAAAATACATTTCAAATCTTAAATTTGCTACCGAATTAGAAATATAAACAGCGAAGTAAGCTACATCAAAGTAGTTTTTTCTGAACGTGAAGCCTATTTTATTAAATGTCACTAAATCTATTTTTGCGTCGCCTGTGGCAACAGCGAGGGTCTTCTGATGTGCAAATTAAAATGTTGTGGTTTTTGCATTTAAGCATGACTTGCTTAACATGGCTGCAGTTGGGGTTTTTGCGAGAGCGCAACCACAACAATTTTTCTATTTTTAAAAGCTCTTACTTACATTTAACACATCATCAACCACTTTATACGCCTTACCCTAAAGAGTATTTTGATTTGTTTCAATACCACCCAGTTTTTTCGGTTTTGTTTGCACCGATTGCCCTACTTCCTAAACCGATTGATTTATTTATATGGCTTTTTGGTTCAACCATCGCTTTTTTATGGGTGATAACGCAAATAGGTTTAGACAAGCGTTGGGTCGTCTGGGTGATGCTTCTCTCGGTTTTTGAACTTTCTCGAAATGCGGTTCACGTCCAAACCAATATACTTATTACAGCAGGTATGGTGTACACTTTCATTTTTTTTGAACGGCAGGACCCATCAAAAGCGATACTGACAACTGTTATGAATTTTTGTATCAAGGGATTTGGGGCGATAACGGGCTTATTTGTTGTTTTATACCCCAAAACAGGGCGCAATATCTTTCAAGGCTTGGTCTTCACTTTATTGATTTCCTTAATGCCTTTATTGTTTGTCAGTCCTTCTGAATTGGTGAAGCATTACACTGATTGGCTTGATTTACTGAGGAGTGATGTGATTTCAGAACCGTTTTCATTGGTGGGTTTTTTGACGAATACGGTGGGTTTTCCAAACAGCATTGAGCCTTATGTGATGAGTTTTGGGGTTTTGATGCTTGTAGTTTATTGGCTCATGTTGTGGCTACGTCGTGACGTTTTGACATCAGAAAGACGGGCTTATTTTTTGGCATTTCTGCTCCTTTGGGTTGTTGTTTTCAATCGAGCAGCTGAGTCACCGACTTATCTCATGGCTTCAACAGGGCTATTGATTTGGTTTTTTTATCATAAGCAGCATGGTACAACGACTAAGTTGATGACTGCCTTTTTCATTATTTGTTTCTATTGGGCGGCTTTTCTATGCTCCGATTTGGCATTTTCTTTTTTGAGAAAATGCGATAATACTTATTATTTGCGTCCCCTTTTTGCTTTATTACCAATGTTTTGGATGTTGGTAGATGAGTGGAAAGCTTTTATTCAAAAACCTAATAAATTGCAATCGTAGAGCCAATGAACAAAGTTTAATAAAAAATAGCATGAACAGATGAGTGGTTTTGAGCGATTAGAAACATATCAGTTTTTTCGATGAAATACTGTAAAAAATAGTCTAACGACACTTTTTTTTCAATAAAAATCTGTTAAAAACTTCCCAAAAATTATGATAGATTATTTCAAATGATACCTTTGCTATGGATTAGACTTACAGACAACGAAGTGAGCTAAATCAAAATAGTTTTTTTCTGAACGTGAAGTCCTTTTTATTAAATGTCATTAAACCAATTCTTTCGTCGCCTGTGGCAACAGCGCGGCTCTTCTGATGCACAGATAAATCTGTTGTGGCTATTACATTTAGGCATGACTTG
>JAYTMI010000416.1:0-1755 GCA_043728625.1 Saprospiraceae bacterium
ACCTTTCTAGAGGTTGCCCGACAAAAAGATTGTTTCATAACGAAGTGGCAAGTCTTAGATTGGAATACGCCCGCTGTCAATTTTTATCGTAAAAATGAAGCCATTATTGAAAAAGAGTGGTGGAATGGTAAAATTTTTATAAAAAAAATTTGAAATTATAAAATATATGTATATTTTTGTTTCGCCAATTTTTCTTACTAAACAACGTTTTTACTTTTTCTTTTGAAACCATTAACGTAGATTTGCCGTTCTATTAATTGTAATTATACCAGTACCTAAAGAAAAATTATAGTGTTTCATAGTGTGAGGGGTGACCGCAGTCGTGGTTGCCCTTTTTTTTATTCGTTATTGGTTATTCGTTACTCGTTATCGTTAATCGTTATTTACGAATAACGAATAACGATTAACGAATAACGATAACGATTAACCATTCAACCAATTACCAACCCGTCATAGGCTAAGGCGACATTCTTTGGTAGTATTTTTTGCACCTCTTCATATTTCCCCATTGAGTGACTGATATGCGTTAAAAAGGTTTGCTCTGGTTGTATCCTTTCTATCATCGCTAAAGCTTCTTTGAGATTTAAGTGCGAATGATGTTCGTTGTGGTGCAGGGCGTTGAGAATGAGCGTTTTAGTGCCTTTTATTTTCTCTAATTCTTCTGATTGTATTGATTTACAATCTGTTATATAAGTTATGTCATCAAAACGGAAACCTAAAATGGGCAAAATATCGCCATGCCAAACCTCAATTGGCTGAATATCCAAGCCTTCAACTTTAAAACTGTTATCTTTTGAAATCGTCTCAAATACCAAACGCGGTGCACCTGGATAGGGATTTTCACCAAAAGCATAGCCAAAACGAGTCGTTAAGGAGCGTTGTACTGAGGGGGTTGCGTAAAGAGACATTCGTCTTTTATGCTTAAAATTCAGGGGTCTTACGTCGTCCAATCCAACAGTATGGTCGTTGTGATCGTGCGTAAAAAGGACTGCAGCAACATCATTTACACCTGCGCGAAGCATCTGTTGGCGAAAATCGGGTCCTGTATCAATAACAATATTTTTTCCTTGAAATGTAACCATACCTGACGTGCGCAAGCGATTGTCACGCGGGTCGTCTGATGTGCAAACAGTACAACGACAGCCGATAACGGGAACGCCTTGCGAAGTACCTGTGCCGAGAAATGTGAACAGAAGTTTTGAGGAAGACATATTTTAAATATTGAGAACGCAAATTTCGATAAATATTTTTGAAAAGTCCCCCCCTCAGTATTTTTACGTCAAATAAGCCATTTATATTTCCCATAAACACGAAAAGGGGAATCAAACAGCCAAAATCTTATGGATTTGTCTATTTTTACGCTTTAAAAATTAAAACTAACAACCAAATTTCTCCAAACATGAAGAAAAATATTCTTTTAATTATTTTACTTACGTCCTGTTTCACGTCTATTTTTGCTCAAAAGAAAATTACTGTTGAAGATATTTGGCAGAAAGGCACTTTTCGCGTTAAAGGTCTTCCTGGTTTCAATTTTTTGAAAGATGGCAAACATTATTCAGCAAATATGGGCAATGTGATTGCCAAATTTGACCTGACGACAGGCAAACAAGTGGGAACAATTTTCGAATCAAAAACGCCTTTTGACGATTACGCCTTCAGTACCGACGAAAGCAAAGTTTTGTTTGCCACTGAATCTCAACAAATTTACCGCCGTTCATCGAAAGGAAATTATCATGTGTGGGATGGAAAGACCGC
>JAYTMI010000417.1:0-2188 GCA_043728625.1 Saprospiraceae bacterium
GGAACGATGGTGTCTGGTTTGGTAACGTAAGGAATTGCCCTTTTGATAGGGATTTCACAACTGGCAGCAATGGTTGCTGCGCCGAGACCAAAACCGAGATACTTTAAAAAATCACGACGATTAGCTGCAAAACCGTTGTTTTCCGATTGCAAAGCATCTGTCAATGTTGCTGGAAACTCCTCTTTTGATTGTGCGACAAACTGTTCGTTTCTCGTCAAATCCTCCACCCCAACCCAAACTTCTTGGTTATTAAAATCCATTTTCTTTAATTATGAATGATGAATGATAAATGATGAATTAGAAGCATCATCCCTATTCAGATTTTTTATATTTAATAATGGCATTTTTGACATTCCAAACCACCGATGTCTTCTACCGTCACTTTTTCACGAGTCCCTTTTTTGATTTCTTCGTGATAACGTGCATAGTTTTTATAGAAGTCGTTGTCTTTGAATTTCACTTCTGTACCTCTGTGGCAGTTGATACACCAGCCCATACTGAGGGGGGCATGTTGTTTCAATACTTCCATTTTTTCGACTTTACCGTGACAATTTTGACATTGTAGCTTACCAACCGTCACGTGTTGCGCGTGGTTGAAGTAAACATGGTCAGGTAAGTTGTGAACCCGTTTCCACTCAATCGGACCTTGAACTTTATCTTTATATTCTGTCTTCAAAGAAGATGCGATATTATCCCATTGGTCATTGACGAAGGCTTGCTCGTCCGCAGAAGCTTTTCCTTCTGCATCCATTTTACGCTCGTCACGATAGTTAAATGAAATCCATTTTTTGAAGATAGCCGCCACTTCTTCTTCTTTCAAGTTGTCATAATTCTGGATGTACTGACTTGTATAAGGGTCAAAACCAGTTGAAACGAAAATCTTTGTCAATTCCGCCGTTTTGTATTGTGAACCGACCTTAATCGCTTTATGGCAGTTCATACACGTATTAGTAGCAGGAATAACAGCACTTTTAGAGCGACGCGCCCCGTCGTGACAATATTGGCAATCAATTTTATTGATGCCCGCATGTGTCTCGTGCGAAAATTTGACAGGTTGATCAGGCGCATAGTTTTGCTGACGACCAAATGAGATGGCATTGTTGACCGTTGTGTACCCCCCCAAGACAATCAATGCAAAAATGATGAAACCTATAACCCCTTTGCTTGTCAAAGCCTCTGTCCAAGTTCTTTCGGTGAAACTTTCACCTGCTTGTTCAGCCGACGTTTTTTTAAGGTTGTTGATGATACGAGACAAGACGATTGCCAAGGCAGCCAAAATAAAGAATGCAACACCATATAATAAGGT
The DNA here is from genome assembly GCA_043728625.1 of Saprospiraceae bacterium. GTDB lineage: Bacteria > Bacteroidota > Bacteroidia > Chitinophagales > Saprospiraceae > JAAFJT01. The sequence goes on from JAYTMI010000417.1 coordinate 1,307, forward strand.
GTTGTCTTCTTTAGAAGCTTCTATCTTCGCACCCCCTCCTCCGTTTACCACTGTAGGAGGACCTTTAACTGCTTCGTCAACATAAGCGAAGATATTGTCAATATCATCGTTTGTTAATGTTGGAAACGCATTCATCTGCGTTGGCTTGTATTCATTCCAAACTGCAACAGCGCGTGCATTGCCTGAAGCAATCATCGCTTGAGAGTTACGCACCCATGAGTACATAGCTTTCATGTCGCCGCCCCAATTCTCAACCGCTTTCGCGAGTGGTGGACCAGTCAGCTTGTCCTTCATGTTCTTAGCATGACATTGTGCACAATTCGTGATGAAAAGGGTTTTACCCACTTTAGCATCAGCAGCAGACAGCTGGAAAGAAACCAACAGTAGAAATAATACTTGTAAAAGTCTGATTTTCAATAAATTAGACATCATTTGTATGACGATTTTATTTTTTAACCTTCGAACAATTGCATTTATTCTTTCAATTGTCCTTAAAAAGTAATGCAAAAATACAATTGCACTTCTCTTTTCCAAAGGGTTAAGAACTTGTTAAATCTATTTAGACGTTTTCTAAATTTAAAACAAAATTGAATTTGATTTCATTTTTTTGAAAACTTGAAAATGGAAGATGAAAATCACTTTTTTATATGGATTAAAAGTAATTGGAAAGTATAACTCGACAATAAGGTGATTTTTCGTTTTCTAAATTCAAGGGCAAATATAGATATCTATATACGTCCGCCAAATAAATCGTGACAAAAGTTTGACAGAAAGTTTTCCACAGCTTCGTTTGTAGGAGAGGAACTTTATGTTCGGGGAACTTTAAAAGTTCCCCGAACATGGTACTCGAACCCATTTGCTGCGTCATTCGGTTTTAAACAC
>JAYTMI010000418.1:0-3303 GCA_043728625.1 Saprospiraceae bacterium
GCACGGTTTGTACTTTGAAACGAAGCTTCTTGAATTTCGAACAAAGTCTGTTACCTTTTTTATCAAAAATAAAACTCTTAGTCGTGTTTTGGCGAATATCTTCAAGTAAAAATGTCTATTTTTGCGTCGTTTTTAAGTTTCACAAAGAAAAACAGTGTTATGACTTTTCCTTTCGTCCATATCTTCATGTAGCGACCTCGCACGATACCCCTCAGTATCCAAATGATATTGATCATTATTATCCACTATCCATTTTCAACTATTCATTAATATGATAGATAAATTAAAAGCCATTGCGGATCGCTTTGTGCATCTCGAAGAGCAATTGAGCGACCCCTCAGTAACGAGCGATTTAGATAAGTTCAAACGCATCAATAAAGATTATAAAGAAATGATGCCGATTGTCGAAGCCTATAAAAAATATGCGTCGCTACTGGACCGTCGAGAACAAGCGAAGGAAATGCTTTCTGACGCAGACATGCGCGAGATGGCACGTGAGGAACTCAATGAAGTTGAGCCTGAAATCGCTACTTTGGAAGAAGATATCAACGTTTTATTGATTCCAAAAGACCCAGAAGATTCTAAAGATGTACTTTTTGAAATCCGTTCAGGCACAGGTGGCGACGAAGCCAGTCTTTTTGCGGGCGATTTATACCGCATGTACCAACGATTTTTTGACCGTCAAGGTTGGAAAACGGAGGCGATGGAGGTCAACGAAGGCACTATTGGCGGCTACAATAAACTGGTACTGGAAGTAACAGGCGAAGATGTTTTTGGCAAATTGAAATTTGAATCGGGCGCGCATCGCGTGCAACGAATTCCAGAAACAGAGTCCAAAGGACGGGTGCATACCTCCGCTGCGACAGTGGTTGTGATGCCTAAATTGGAAATGGAAGACGTTGAAATCCGCAAAGATGACTTGAAAGTGGACGTTTTTAGGGCTTCTGGCGCAGGGGGACAGCACGTCAATAAAACAGAGTCGGCTGTGCGGATTACGCATTTACCGACGGGCGTTGTGTCTGAATGTCAAGACGGACGTTCGCAAATTCAGAACCGTGAAATGGCGTTGCAACAGCTTTATAACCGCATTTATCAAGCAAAAAAAGATGCCCACGATGCCGAACAGACAAAAATACGTCGTTCTCTCGTGGGTTCAGGCGACCGTTCTGATAAAATTCGGACGTATAATTTTCCTCAAAATCGGGTAACTGACCACCGCTTGGAAGGCGATAATAAAAATTTCAACCTCGACCGCGTCATCGAAGGCGATATTGACGGCATTTTAGAAGCCCTTCGTGTGGCTGACAATGCGGAAAGGATGAAGGCTGAAATTGAATAACCATAAAAAAATACAAAAAATGAATCAAAACGGTAAACAACCACTTATTGAAGTTGAACGCTTACTCAAAAAGTATCGTTCATCACTTGCCGAAGCAGCAGAGACTGTTCGGACTCAGGACGTGTCAAACTATCCTATTTTCGTTGCTTCAAAAACGGAATTGGAACTCGGAATACCCCTTTTACTGAGGGGGGCATTGCCCGACGATTGGGCTGTCAATGCGTCAACATTAGAGGAGTTTCACGTCAAAAGAATCATTGAAGCCGAAAAGATTGACGATTTTAGGACACTTTATCGCCAACATTCAGACGAAATATGTGTTTTCGTTCTTTTGAATGATGGTGCGGCAAAATTCATTTTTATTCCCGCATAGTCGGTGTTGGTTATTGGTGAATGGTTATTAGGGATTGGTTATTTGTTCAAAACCAATAACCAATAACTAATCCCTAATAACCATTCACCAATAACCAATTCACCAATAACCAATAACGATATGACGAATACGATAAATTTACGCAGATTTCGCCGTTGGGGAATCACTACAGTCATAGCCACTATTTTTTTGATATGGGTTGGTGGTTGGGTGCGCTCAACAGGCAGTGGTATGGGTTGTCCCGATTGGCCTAAATGTTTTGGCGTTTGGGTACCACCGACGAGCGAAGCAGAATTGCCCGCCGATTATTTGCAACATTATACTGATTTGCGGAAAAAGAAAAATGAGCGTGTCGCCAAAATGCTCGACCGAATGGGCATGTCAGAAACGGCACACCTCATTCAAAATGACCCCTCAGTAGCAGACCATGAACCGTTTAATGCTTACAAAACGTGGACGGAATACATTAATCGCGTCCTCGGGGTACTTGTTGGATTCTTCATTTTTTTGACATTATTGTTCTCAATTCCCTTGAGAAAAGTGGATAAACGCATCTTTTGGCTGTCTTTGGCGGGTTTTATAGGCGTTGGATTTGAAGGTTGGTTAGGGTCTTTGGTCGTTTCAACAAACCTCATGCCGTCGTTCATTACAGTTCACATGATTATAGCGATGCTGATTTTAGTCGTATTGATTTCTGCAGTTCTTATCTCCTACACTCATGAAGGGGATATGAGCGATTTATTGACGGTGAAACCGATGGGCTTAGTTTGGGGTGGCGTTGGCGTTAGCCTTTTGATATTGATTCAAATCATTATTGGTACGCAAGTACGTGAGAATGTGGACTTAATTTCGTCGGCATTAGGTGAAGTACATAGAGATGAATGGATTCCAAATTTGAGTGGTGTTTATCGTTTCCATCGTACGTTTTATTATGTCGTAACGGCAGGCATCATGTATTGGGTGTGGTTACTGAGGGGTCGGTTTTTCACCTTAAAAAGCGTCAAATTTTTCTCAACCTTATTACTTGGCTTGCTTATTTCTGAAATTGTATTTGGCTTAGTTATGCACAATTTCAATATTCCACCTTTTTTGCAGCCTTTACATTTGCTGTTTGGAACACTCCTTTTTGCGACGGCATATATAATAACGTGTATTTTGTATTTGAAGAAGAATTGACAGACACCAATTGCACAAATTACACGAATTGAAATAATTAAAAAATCCATTCGTGTAATTTGTGTCTATTAATTAATCAGCGTGAATCAGTCAAATCAGTCCCATCTGTGGTCAAAATATCCAAATTGATCAAAATCGCCAAATTCATAAAGAAAAACGACCCTATTTTATCCGTTTCAATCAAATCATTGATCAATATTAAAATCAAAATGGTGACAAACGACAAGAGGGCAGCCATCGCTGTATTGCGTTGCCAACGTTCAATCGCCTTGTGGTAAATATTCTCCCCCCTCAGTAAAACGTAAAAAATGAGCGCAAAAAAGATGAGCATCCCTGGAATCCCTTGTTCTATTGCCATGAGCAAGTAATAACAGTGTACCGTCGAGCCATCGGGATTGTCACTCACATACGTTTT
>JAYTMI010000419.1:0-4863 GCA_043728625.1 Saprospiraceae bacterium
ATAATATTCGGGACAAAAAAACTTGAAATGCTTTTTGAGACGACCTCCCCTCAGTATCCCAACAAATCCACATTCACAATCTTCTTTGGCAACCAAATCCGCATCTCTCCAACACCCCGATTGCAACGTGCATAAAAAGGTATCAATGTCAAAGGCTGCTCTTGGCTACTGATTTTAGTCCCATTTTCTTCAATATTCACAGCCGTTGCTTTGCTTTTTAGAACCATAATACCGTTCAATAAGTCCTTGCGGTATTCTGTTGTAAACGTAGCATTATCCGACAAAACAAGGTTACTCGCTCTATTATTATTGTCTGCAAACTCTGCACAATAGACAATAGGACCCCTCAGTATAGCGACCTTTCCAACATCCGATTTGACGTTTTCATTTGCCGCAACGCGGCGGACTTCCATTGGTAAATTGACCTCAACAACATCGCCTTTTTTCCAGTCACGTGTGATAATTGCATAACCTTTATCAAGCGTATAATAAAACTCTTGCCCATTGACCTTTATGACGGCTCTTTGTGCCGAATTGTCTGAAAATTGGTATAAATTGCTTGGAAAAGCCTCATTTCGAGCATATCCTGGAATACGTACACGCAGGTTAAAATTGTTTTTATCAAACTGGTTGACTGTAATTTTTACCATGCCATCCCATGGATAATCGCTTTGTTGGCTCAAATTTATTTTGTTGCCATTATTCAAAGCTATATTCACAGTACTACTTGAAAAGAGGTTGATATACACATCATTTTCCTTGTTAGCATACATATAACCAGGCAAAGAAGGTATAAAACGGACGATATTTGTCGGACAACAAGAGCAACCAAACCATGCAGAACGGGCGGCTTCACCTGTTGGTTTACCATTCCGTGTATTTGTTTCCATTGGATTTGTATAGAAAAAACCTTTACCATCAAGACTTACACCTGCTAAAAAACCATTGTAAATAATGCGTTCCACGACATCAAAATATTTGCCATCGCCATTCAACAAAAACATGCGGTAATTCCAATACGCATTGCCAATAGCCGCGCAGGTTTCACAATACGCCTCTTCATTTGGCAATTCATAATTGTCGCCAAAAGCCTCGCCATTGCCAGCCGCACCGATGCCGCCTGTTATGTATGTTTTTTTGGTAATGGCATTGAGCCAAATTTTATTAATCGCATCAATGTAGCCTTGTTCATCGGTCAATGCCGCCACGTCTGCCATGCCTGCATAAAGATACGCCGCCCTTACCGCATGACCGACCGCTTCCGTTTGTTCCGTAACAGGTTTATGGTTTTGCCAATACGAGCCATTTTCCCATAAATCTTTACTCGTTTTGGAATACGTTTTTGTACGACCCCGCGCATCAATAAAGAATTTGGCGAGGTTGAGATACTTAATTTGACCCGTTACGCGATACAGTTTAACCAAACCCATCTCAACAACCTCATGTCCAGGCGCAACCATCAATTTGCCTTTTCCAAAGGTTTTATCCAATAAATCAGCATTTTTCAAGGCTATATCCAACAAATTACGTTTTTTAGTCGCTAAAAAATGCGCCGCCGCCGCTTCAAATAGATGACCTGAATTGTATAATTCATGGCTCAATTCCTCCTCGTGTATCCACCGCGTTTTGCCCATCCAACTATGACCCGCTAAGGAATCAATTGACCGCGCCGTGTAAAGGTAGCCATCAGGCTCTTGCGCTTTGGCAACAATCGCTATCAACGAATCGCAATATTTATCCAAAACCGCATCAGGATAAATATGGAGCGAGTAAGCCGCCCCTTCCAGCGTTTTGTAAATATCGGTGTCATCAAACGGATAAATCGTACACAATTTGCCTTCATGTGCCGCCGCATTCGTGAAGTTTTTGACCCGCCCCGTTTCGATACATTTAGAAAAGTTGTGCGGAATACTCGCTTTTCGGTTGATTTCCATACGCGGCAACCAGAAATTGTCTTGCAAAGTCACTTGCGTAAAATTCACGCCATGATACGGATAATCACCTTTGGCTTGTTGTGAAAAAGCGCAATAAGGTAGTAGAGATACAAGAAAAAGAATATAGTTTCTCATTTTTAGAAAGTTTGGTTTTTGTTTAGAAAAATGGATTTATTGTGGAAAGATAGGGTTGTTTTGGGGAATTTGGCTGTTTAAATGGGTGTTTTTTGTGAAAAATACTGAGGGGGTTAATTCTCTATTCCTTCAAGTAAAATTGAAGAATTGTATGCCAAACCCCAAGAATTTCCTTCAAATCTGTATATATTTTTTTATCGATATAATAACAAGAATCAACTAATTTTAAAAACTGCCATTCGACACCATCCGTTGCACAGCCATAAATCACAGGAATGTCTTTACCTTCTGCATCATTATAAAGCTTTGCCCCGTACATTTGTGCAGCACATTGCCCAATCCCATATTCCATATCTTCATCTTTGGCTTCTGTTAGTGAAATAATAGGCACATCAATAAAAGGTTTGGGTGGATGCAAAGCAAAAAAGAAATCACACGGACCCGACAAATCGTCTTCGGCTCTGATATCTATGCTTTCGCCTGAAAACAAGGTAATTTTATCAGCATAAGATTTGACAACTTCTAACAGAATCGGTGAAACAATCCTTTCTGATTTCGTTTTTTCATTGGTAAGCGGCATCAATTCAGACATGACTAAGGTTTCAGCCAACCAACTACTTGGTTCAACAATTTGAACATTCTCAAATAACCGCAACATCTTCACATCGAGGTTAAATTTTTTACTAACCGTTTTTATTTTCTTAAAGTTACTATATCCCATAATCTTATTTTTTTTATTGCTGACAAAGATACTCATTCTTGACGGATATCGATAGATAAAATGCCTGTTTCGGAAGTAAATTGTATCTGAAAAAGCGGTTTCACTATAGAAATCGCTTTTTTATGGACTTTGGCTTTGTTGAAGATTTTTTGGGAACGGTTGATATACCCAGCAGTATTTTGATGAGTGATGGTTTCTATTTGTTAACAATATTCAAATTGATAGTTGGTTTAAAAATTTAATTTAAATATATTTGTATGTTTGTGGTGAGGTTTTGAGATTAATTATGCTTGTCCGATGATGAAATATTGCATAGAGTTGCATTTAGTAGTAAAGTGCGATGTGTGTAAATAAAATTCGCAATAATTAAAAATAAAAAAATAAGTATGAGTAATTATCCAGTAGTTAAAATTCCTAATGAACTAGCGGAAATATACATGGCGATACCGCCTTTACCTAATTTTCCAATTCGACCTAATGAGCCAGTTAAACCAATTAAAGCTGAAGAACCCAAATATTTACCACCAATTAAACCAATTAAAGGTGAATTAACAAACTACAATAGTTCACTTCTTGTTGTTGTAATTTCTGGATTTATATTATATTGTTTATTTGAGGTCAAAACTAAAGATATGCCGCCAATATTCATAATTATTGTCGGGCTTGTTTTTTTAGGCTCTTTGTTTTCAATTTACGCTGTTTATTCTAATAATTCGAAGGAATTAGATATGTTTGATACCTCAATGAATAGATACTTAAAAGAAACAAAAACTTATGAATCAACCTATTCAGAATTAATCAGTAAATGGAAAGAGTCAATTAACCTTATCAATAAGAAATATTCAAATGATTTAGATACCTATCAAAAAATATTGTTACCCGCTTTTGAGCAAGATTTGCATAGATATGAAATAGAAAAACTTCGTATTCAAACAATAAATAACCTTATTGTTTACAGAAATAAATTGTTCAGCGAATTCACTAAAAAAAGCTCTAACTATAATAACCATAAATCTATACATAAATTGAGTAAAGGAGTAACAGAAGATTTGTTTTTTAAGAGACTTAATAAAGAAATATTTTTAAAGAGTTGTGTTATAAATGTTACACCCGATATAGATATAGATAATTCATACCTACCTGATATAACATTGGTACTGAATTCTGGAATTAAGATAGATATTGAAATTGATGAACCTTATATAGGCTCAAGCGGCAAACCTATTCATTACTTACACAATACTAAAGATTATAAAAGAGATAGTTTTTTTTTAAGTAAAGGGTGGATTGTTATACGCTTTGCAGAAAAACAAATTATAGAAGATGTAGATAATTGCGTAGCGGTCATAAAAAATATAGAAATTGCTTTACAAAATTTTGAGAGACCTTTAACTGAACAAAATTTAATAGGTGATATAGTTACGCTTAAACATTGGACAGAACAAGAAGCACATGAAATGGCTTTTGGAAGATATAGAAATCGTTATCTCAATATCGAATTAACAGAAAAAATAAGGTTAGAGTATGAGGAATCAGAAAAATACGACACAATAAGTGAAAAAATAAGTTATTTGGAAATCAATAAGTCCGAAAACATCAATTACGAATATAACAACGGGCAAATTAGAAATACTCAATTTGATAAAGTTGAAAAAGGTAATAACTTTGCAAGTTTAATCAAATATGATAATATTGAGAAAAAAAAACCTGTATATAAGGAAAAGAGTATACAACAGTATGAAGATGATTTACCTTTTTAGCCCCCTCAGTATAAAAGCCATTTTGCCGTGCCAAATCGCTTTTCAAATATCAAAAATTCACAGCCCAAGCCCACACAAGGGGCTTTTTCTGTTTTTTAGCACCCCCTCAGTATTTCTGATCTAAATATTCAATAAATAGACACATGAATATGGTCATCATGCCTTACCGAATTACAAGGCGGCGTTTTCACTTTCGGTTGGTTCGAAAAACCCAATCGTTTTTCCAAATGTGGTTCGATCATAACGCCGTTGACGTGTGTATCGGCTATAAAAAACCGCATCAAGGCAGCCGTATGTTGGGCATCGAAAGGAT
>JAYTMI010000420.1:0-1794 GCA_043728625.1 Saprospiraceae bacterium
TTAAAGTATTCGATAAAGGTTTTTTTTGCTATGTTGGTTATGATTCTGTGGGAAATTTTCATTCTGCAGGCGCAGGTCCTTACGAAGTAAATGGAAATACTTATAAGGAAACTATGAGTTATTATTCAAATCCAAAATATGTTGGCGCAAGCGATTGGCAAGAATGGGAAATGAAAGGCGATACCCTTATATTTTATGGATTTAAAAAAGTGACCTTATCCGATGGAACAGATGTAACGAAAGAATGGGAAGACCATAAATTTATTGAGAAAAGAATTAGGGCTAAAAGATGAGTTCAAATTATAAAGGATAACTAACAAATAATTGTGATTGACAATTTTAACGCTTAAAAACTAAGCAATTAGGGAACAAAAAAATTGATTTTCAATAATTTAAAAAAAAAAATTATGTTAACATTAGAAAAAAATCCAACACTCGATTTTAAAAACACCGCCATCGCTTTCATGTTTGCTTATGCAGAACAAGACATCGAAAAGATGCTGAGCCTCTGTAATACTGAGGGGTCTGTTTGGTTTAAACCGCTTGGCGATAATGGACGCGGCACAATCGGCGGCTTAGGTAAAGGGCTGTGGTCAACGCTGATTGACTGTTTTCCGAACCTCGATAACACGGTCAATTCAGCTACTTTAGACCCCGATGGACAAGTGCGTTGTCAAGTAGATATTCGCGGAAAGCAAGCAAAAGAGTTTGCAGGGATTCCTTCGATAGGCAAGGCTTTTGATAGCGACCATATTTTTATCTTTCATCACAATGCAGATGGACAAATTGACAGCATCGAAATAGAATGGAATCATGCGGATTTTCAACGGCAGTTGGGTGTGAATTGAGCCATAGAATTTTCGTTAAAACATAAAAACACACTATCTTTGTCCATAAACAACGTGTATTTTTAAACGAAATATATTTTAATTATGGCAAAAAGAATAAGAAGTCAAGACGGTGAGAGCAGGAGAAAGGAATGGCGCGAAGGCGACTTGATAAAAACATTCAAGTTAAACCGTATTGTAACGTATCAAACGCCTTTGATGGACGAATGGCTTGATGTACAAATGCCAGAATTGAACGTTGGCGAACAATATAATTTTGATGAAGACTTAACAAATGCCCAAAAGCACATAGCTGGATGGAATGAAGAAGACTTAAAAATGAAATTCATTAGTACCATCTTAAAATTAGGACATTTAAGGGATGGAGATACGGTCATGGGCTATTTTGATAAAATTATTTCTGCCACAGTCGAAGATATTAAATTGACTGTAAAATCAGATTTTATGTTGGCAACAGGTATTTTAGATGTTTTTGAAACGCCTTATTTCCATTTTCAAGAATACAAGCCTTATAAAAATCCTTCGGGTGATTCAATGGCGCAACTTTTAGAGGCATTTCTCATTGCTCAAGAAAAAAATAAAAACGGCAAACCGCTTTATGGGGCGGATATTATGGGCGGGAATTGGCGGTTTGTTGTCATGGAAGGTAAAGATTATTGTATTTCTAAGGCATTTGATTCAGTAGATAAGACAGATTTATTGACCATTATTGCTGTTTTGCGAAAATTCAAATATATTTTAGAGACGCGTTTGTTGGATGCCTAAGACTTTAAAAAAACCATAATGCTCCATTACCCCGTCGAAGCCGATGTTCTTCTTTTTTTAAGACACATCGTAGAATCATTACAGCCGTTTGCACAGGCACATTCTGTGGCTTTGTCTTTTGAATGTGATAAAAAGACATTGCGTTTGAGTTATCATCCTGAAATGGTGGCTTCGGATGTGA
>JAYTMI010000421.1:0-3544 GCA_043728625.1 Saprospiraceae bacterium
CATACAAGGTGCGCCGCTTTTTCAAGTCGGTGTTTCCGCAGAGTTTTGATTTTACCTAAAAATCATAAAAATGAAAGTAGCCATTATCGGCAACGGCATCGCAGGCATTACTGCCGCCCGTTGGATTCGCAAATTAAGCGACAGCACAGAAATTACAGTCATTTCTGATGAAGGTGATTATTTTTTCAGCCGCACCGCCCTCATGTACATATACATGGGGCACATGCGTCTGCGCGACACACAACCCTATGAAAATTGGTTTTGGGAAAAAAATCGCATCAACTTACTGAGGGGTCGTGTTGAAACAGTTGACTTTGCTCATAAAACGTTGAAAATCAAGGAGAAATCTGATTTAAAATACGACAAACTTATCATTGCCACAGGCTCAAAATCCAATAAATTCGGTTGGGCAGGACAGGATTTAGACGGTGTTCATGGTTTATATCATCTTCAAGACTTGGCGGCAATGGAGCGTCATACCGCTACGGGTATTAGCCGTGCCGTTGTTGTTGGTGGAGGTTTGATAGGTATCGAAATGGCTGAAATGTTTCATTCAAGGCATATTCCAGTGACTTTCTTAGTGCGTGAAGATAACTTTTGGGATAATATTCTACCTATTGAAGAATCAAAAATGATTAACCGACACATTTTTGAACATGGTATTGACTTACGTTTAAAAACGGAATTAGACCATATTATTGATGAAAATAATGATGGTAAACTCGATGCTTTACAGATTAAAAATGGCGAAAAACTGCCTTGTCAATTCGTCGGTTTAACCGTTGGCGTTTCGCCTAATATTGATTTTTTGAAAAACACCCCCCTCAGTATAAACAGAGGAATTAAGGTCAATAACTACTTAGAAACCAATCAATTAGATGTCTATGCCATTGGTGATTGTGTTGAATTAGAAACACCACAAGCAGGTCGTCGCCCCATCGAAGCGATTTGGTACACAGGCAAAATGATGGGTGAAACGGTGGCGTATAATATTGTCGGAAAAAAAGTAAAGTACAATCCAGGCATTTGGTTCAATTCCGCTAAGTTTTTTGACATCGAGTATCAAGTCTATGGCGACATCCGCCCAACGAAGCCCGATGAACACGAAACGATTTATTGGGAGCATTCGGACGGAAAATACGCCATTCGCATCAATTTTGATAAAAATACTGAGGGGGTCGTTGGTTTCAATTTAATGGGCGTTCGCTACCGTCACGAGGTTTGTGAGAAATGGATAAAAGAAGGCGCAAAGGTCGAAACGGTACTTCAAAACTTAGGACTTGCCAATTTCGACCCTGAATTTTATAAAGAATACGAACAGGAAGTTGTCAATATATATAATCAAACATTTAACAAAAGCCTTCAATTGAAAACCAAACGTGGACTGAATGCAGTGACACGGTTTTTGAAAGCCCGAATAGCCTAATTCAATAAATTTAATAATAAACACATAGACACATAGGACATATAGTTTTTCCTTTTTATTGCTATTACTAAAAAAAGCAAAAACTATGTGTCCTATGTGTCTATGTGTTATAATTCACATAAGATATGCAAGTCGAACAAAGTCTCTCATTAGCCAATCCGTCACCGATACATACAACAGTGCGTCAAAAAATCGGGCTTTCAGCCGTAACCATAGGTTTTTTGATGTTCATGGTCTCTTTTTTTAGTGGACAAGCAGCCTTTAACCTTTCTCCAGCACTATTTTTTACAATAGCAGCTACTTTGATAATTGGCGGAGCGGTCATTTTTATACGTGATGAATACATCGGAAAACCCGAAGGCATCAAAAACAACAGTGTGTACTTTCACACCCTTTCGTCACGTGAGGCGTTGATAGGCTTGCTCGTTTCGCTTATGGCTTGGTTGGTTTTGACGCAATTACCTGCCTTTGGTATGGGTAGTTTTACGAGTTGGAACGCCTATTATGTTATTCAATTGGCTGTTGCGGCATATTATGGCAACAAAATGTTCAGAAGAGAACAGTTGAGTCAAATGAATGCACGTGGCTTAGGTGCTTGGATGTTGGGCATTTTTCTAACAGGTTTTTATGTTGTTTTATATTGGTATGGTGAAAAAATGGTGGGTTTGATAGCCGTTTTCGACCCCCTCAGTAAATTGGTTAGAAACAGCCCTGCCGACCAATGGTTTGTGTATGGTACACTTTATACCGCAGGTGTTTTGGTCATGGCTTATAAATTTGCCTTGAAATATAAGCACAATCGCTATCAACTCATTCGCACGGCATCGGTTTCTTTTTTTCAATTGGGTTTTGCGTTCCTCATTCCGTCTTTTTTGAAAATGATGAACGAACCTGAATACTACTTTACCTACTTCTGGCCCCTCAAAACCGACCCTTTGAAACCCGATGGTATTGACTATATCGTCCAATCTTCAAGCCATGGTTTTGGTTGGTATTTCATCGCTTTTTCAGCCATCATGACCTTTATTGGCACACCCATTTTGACCTATTTTTATGGCAAACGCTGGTATTGCTCTTGGGTGTGCGGCTGCGGCGGCTTGGCAGAAACGGTAGGCGATCCATTCCGTCAGTTGTCCGATAAATCATTAGGTGCATGGAAATTTGAGCGTTGGATGATTCACTCTGTCTTAGTAGCCGTTGCGATTATGACGACTTTATTATGGGTCAATTCAGCGACAAAAGGAGCCGTTTTAGGCGATTTGTCTCATGGATTCTCAAAAACGTATGGTTTTTTGATTGGTTCTATGTTTTCAGGCGTAGTTGGTACAGGTTTTTATCCGATTTTGGGTTCACGTGGTTGGTGCCGTTTTGGTTGCCCACAAGCCGCTATTTTGGGTATTTTCCAAAAGAAAAAATCTAAATTCCGTATTACAACAAACGGTAGTCAGTGCATCAGTTGTGGCAATTGTTCAACGTATTGCGAAATGGGTATTGATGTTCGGGCTTATGCACAACGTGGTCAAGATATTGTTAGAGTGTCTTGTGTGGGTTGTGGTATTTGTGCCGCCGTTTGTCCGCGTGGTGTTTTGCGCTTAGAAAATGGTGATTTGGATATCGAGGAACGAACAGAAGCGGTGCGTGCTATTCATGTGAAAAACGGCATGTTAGAGGTTGATAATTCAATGAGCCTTTAATTGGGTAGAAAGAGTAATAATATTGTGAATAACTAAAAAGCGTTGTCGGATGTGGATTCTGATGACGCTTTTTTTATTTTCCAATACTTGTATAAAGCTGCGGTCAGTACTTTATCATAAAAAACTATAAACCCAAATTTTTACGTTTTTAGCGAATTCTTCGCTAACTTTGTCCTGTAAAATTAAACCAACCACGCTCTCCTTATTTACCTAATATTATGCTCAATCAAGACAAACTGCGCCTTATTTTTGGACTCAAAATAGCCTATCTACGGCAACAAAAAGGACTGAATTATCAACAACTCGCCGAGTTGACGGATATGTCACAGTCTTATGTGCATGAAATAGAAAAAGGCAAAAAGTACCCAAAAGCCGATAAAATCCTCGCCCTCGCTAAGGCATTAGGCACAACTTACGACGAATT
>JAYTMI010000422.1:0-3806 GCA_043728625.1 Saprospiraceae bacterium
GTTTCCGTTCATGCGTCAAAAAAGTTGCAACCGATTATCGAATTGTTGGAATCTGAATTTTTTCAAGTCTTTCCACTTGAAATGTTTGGCATCAGTCCCGACAAATTGATGGAGCTTTTTTCGAATACGCCCGACAAAATCAATGCTTTTATCTCCACAATTATCAAAATAGCCCGCAACTATCAGATGCAAACCGAAAGCATCTACACCGCTGCTTTGCGGAGTTATCAAGACATGAATGATAATTATTTTGAAGACTTAGAGAAAGCAGCAAAGAATTTTAAGACAAAAAACAATGTTACCGTAAAGCATTCTTTTTCAACAGATTATCTCGAAAAATTACTTTTAGAAAAATATGGTATTGCTGTCAATCGGAAAAAAATAGCCAAAGATAAAAGTCTTAAACGCATTCGCTCCTTTTATACTGAGGGGTCAAAAACCTTACACATCAACAAGGAACTCACATCTGCACAAGAGCATTTTTTGATTGCTCGGGAGTTGGGTTTTCAGTTTTTAAATATAAAAGAGCGACCTTACGAAACGGTTATTCAGAAGGCTGAAAGTTTTGAAAAACTGTTGTCTAATTTTCGCGCTTCCTATTTTGCTTCTGCCCTTTTGATGGACGAAGACGCGCTCGTTGAAGACATTAAGACTTGGGCTAGTGCATCGGATTGGCATCCAAATGTTTTTGTTCAACTTTTTGAAAAATACGATGTGACGGCTGAAATGTTGTTGCAACGACTGACCAATATCTTACCTAAACATTTCAAAATCAATGACTTATTCTTTATTCGACTTCATTCTGATGAATCCATGAAGTCTTTCAAAATGACGAAAGAATTGCATCTAAGCCGCCTACACAAGGCGTATGGTAATGAATTGAGTGAGCATTATTGTCGCCGGTGGGTCTCTGTCAATGTCATAAAAACGCTGCGAACATTGCAACAAATTGACCGTCAAGAACCCCTTGTCTGCGATGCCCAAATCTCCAAATATTGGGAAACAGAACTTGAATACCTCGTTTTGTCTATTGCAAAACCCAATTCGCCTAATCCAAAAGAAAGCGTGAGTGTGACTTTAGGTATTCTGTTAGACGACAATGCCAAACGGCTTTTCAGATTCCTCGGCGACCCAAATTTGAAAACCAAAGTGGTGAATACGACTTGTGAACGTTGCTCGATGCCCGATTGTGGTGAAAGAGCTGTGCCGCCTTTTGTTATTGAAAAAATAAATGATGCAAAGGCAGTTGAGCAAGCACTTTTAGCATTGAAATAATATTACCAAATATAATTTTGTTACTTATTTTATTTGATAACTACCTGTCAATCAATTTTTTATCTAACTATAAATAAAACCTAATTTTAAAAAAATGAAAAAACAGATTTACGAAAACAATCTCAAAGAGTGGATTAAAGACGAAAAAGCCGCTATTGAGTTGATCAGCGTATTGGGCAAATTGTGGTTCGACAAGTCCGTCGAACTTATTATTTTCAGAAACCAAATGGTTGACCGTTCCTCTTCGGAGCTTTTAAACCTCCATCATTATGCCCGCGAAGTCGTCAAATACGCCCGAAGAAATTGACTACACACAGTACGGCATTGACAACGCTATCATCATTGACAATACAGGTAGTTGGCGCGACAGAGACGGTTTGAGCCGTCATTTACAAGCAAAAGGAGCAGCAAAAGTGTTGTTGACGGCACATGGGAAAGGTGATATTCCCAATATCGTTCATGGTGTAAACCACGAAAGCATAGAAGCCAATAATGAAAATATATGGTCAGCAGCCAGTTGCACAACCAATGCGATAGTACCTGTCTTGAAAGTAATTAATGATGCTTTGGGCATCGAGAAAGGTCATGTCGAGTCGGTTCATTCTTTCACAAATGACCAAAATCTGTTGGATAATTTCCATAAAAAATTCCGTCGGGGACGTTCTGCACCGCTTAATTTAGTCATCACTGAAACAGGTGCAGAAAGTGCGATTGCTAAGGTTTTACCTGAATTAGCCGGGAAGTTTACAGGCAATGCCATACGTGTTCCTACGCCGAATGTCTCTTTAGCTGTCTTGAATTTGCATTTAGACAAAAAAACGACGAAACAAGACATCAATGAAATCATGCGTCAAGCCGCTTTGAAAGGCGACTTAGTTGAGCAAATCCAGTACTCTATTTCACAGGAATTGGTGTCATCGGATTTGGTTGGCAGCCCAACACCTGCCATTTTCGACAGCCCTGCCACTATCATTTCACGCGATGGACGAAGTGTTGTGCTGTATGTTTGGTATGACAATGAGTATGGTTATACGCGGGAAGTCATTCGCTTTTGCAAGCAATTGGGGGGTGTCATTCGTTTGTGTTACTATTGATTTTCAAGGTTTTATAAAAAAAATAAGCCGATATTGAGACCCCTCAGTATCGGCTTGTTTTTTTATCTCAAAATCAACTTCTCCCTCTCCGGTCCCGTCGAAATCATCGTCACTTTTGTTTTCAAGTATTCCTCCAAAAAGGCGATATACTGTTTTATCGTATCAGGTAAAATATCAAAATCCAACATACCATCGAGCGATGTATTCCAACCTTTAAATTTTAGATAAACAGGGTCAACACGTATTTCTGCCATATCGTAAGGCAAATCGGTGGACTCTGCGCCGTCATAACGATAAGCGGTGGCGGCATGTAGTTCCGTGAAAATATTCAATACGTCAATTTTTGTAATACATAATTGCGTCACGCCATTGAGCATAATCGTATAACGCAATTGCGGCAAATCAATCCAACCACAACGGCGCGGACGACCTGTTGTTGAACCAAATTCAGCCCCCTCAGTACGCAGCAAGTCACCGACCGAATCGTGCAATTCTGTTGGAAAAGGACCACTACCCACGCGTGTACAATAAGCTTTTGTGATGCCAATGACTTCACCAATGCTTTGCGGTGAAACGCCCAAACCAACACAAACACCTGCCGTAACGGTATTTGACGAAGTGACATAAGGATATGTGCCAAAGTCAATATCAAGCATAGCTCCTTGTGCCCCTTCTGCTAATATCTTTTTGCCCTCATTCATTGCCTTGTTGATATAATATTCAGAGTCAATGAGTTGCAATGATTTCAACGTTGCTAAACTACTGAAAAAACGCTCCTCTTCTGCTGCTAAATCAAAAGAGATGGACGGATATATTTTCACCATGTCAAGGTGTTTCTTCTTCAATGCTTCGTAGCGTTCACGGAAGTTGGGCAGCATGATGTCACCGACCCGCAAGCCATTGCGTCCTGTTTTATCCATATATGTCGGTCCGATGCCTTTCAATGTTGAACCAATTTTGGCAGACCCTTTTGCCGCTTCACTTGCTGCGTCGAGCATGCGGTGAGTCGGTATAATAAGGTGTGCTTTTTTGGCAACCAATAAACGGTCTTCAAAAGCGACTTCGGCGATGCGCAAGTTTTGGATTTCACGCTCGAAAGTGATAGGGTCAAGCACCACGCCATTGCCAATGACATTGATGAGTTTTTCCCGAAAAATACCCGACGGAACGGTGTGAAGGACAAATTTTTTGCCGCCAAACTTTAAAGTATGTCCTGCGTTAGGTCCACCTTGAAAGCGTGCCACGATGTCATATTTTTCAGCGAGAAAGTCCACTATTTTCCCTTTGCCCTCGTCGCCCCATTGTAAACCGAGAATAACGTCTATTTTCATTGTTGAGATATTGAATAATTGAATAATGATACGTTGATAACTAAAATGGTTTTTAAAAACGGCGCAAAATTAGAAAAACTCAACGGACTCCTCTAATTTGAGACCT